>CAYVPT010000496.1:0-1502 GCA_964453865.1 uncultured Dehalococcoidaceae bacterium | reverse complement strand
ATGGCTTCCGGGGCGCGTATCTTCGAGCTGCTCGATGTTCAGCCCGAGATTCAGGACAGCCCCGATGCTGTCGATCTGCCCCCGATAAAGGGAGAGATTAAGTTCGATAATGTTAGCTTCGGCTATGAGTCCGATACCGATGTCCTCCACGATATTAATCTGACCGTTAAACCCGGGGAAACGGTAGCCATCGTCGGTCAGACCGGGTCCGGCAAGAGCAGCCTGGTAAACCTTACCGACCGTTTTTACGAGTTGGAAAAGGGCACCATAACAGTGGACGGCCACGATATCCGTACCCTGAAGCAGCAGTCGTTGAGAAAGCAGATAAGCATCGTTCCCCAGGACCCTATCCTGTTCACCGGCACTATCGAGGAGAATATCAAGTATGGTAAAATAGACGCTACCCGCGACGAGGTTATCGAAGTGTCCAAAACTGTCGGCGCTCACCACTTTATCAGCCGATTGGAAAAGGGGTATGATACTCTCGTAGGACAACGCGGCGCCAATCTTAGCGCCGGTCAGCGACAGCTTATCTGTATGGCGCGTGCCATACTGGCTGACCCGCGCATCCTGATACTCGATGAAGCCACCTCCAACGTGGATACCCATACGGAGCGCATCATGCAGCGGGCGCTGCGTAAACTCACCAAGGGGCGTACCTGCCTGACTATCGCCCACCGCCTCTCCACGGTAACCGGCGCCGACCGCATTATCGTGCTGGAGCACGGCAGGATTGTCGAGGATGGTTCCCATAAAGAGCTGCTGGCCAAACAGGGACTCTACCACAAGATGTTCCAGACACTCAGCACGCCGGACCTCGTGAATTAGGTCAGGCTTTTTTCCGCGCCGCGAGGATAATATGGCTTCCGCAGTTCACCAGGCCGGGGTCGTGGTTAAGCTTTCTTTCTAGTTCCACCAGCGTTGGCCATGCCACCGGGTTAGCGGTAATGGACTCACCCAGCGGCGAAAATTCTTGTATCGTAACATTCGACCCGGCGATTTCCAGCACCTCGCATCCCTTGAAGAGTGATTTTAGTTCTTCCGCCGTATACAGGTGCATCGGCGCATGCATTATGTCGGCGTGTCTGGAGTAAAAACTGGGCAGGTCGCCCTTGTCCAGCACTTCCCATAATGCCGGCTGTCCCGGCCTGGATACATCCGGTTCGCTCAGTTTTTCCAGGTCAAGGACGGCTATTGTTGCCCCCAGCCGGCCCATGACGCTGAACAGCATGATGCCGCCCGGTCGTGTCACACGCACCAGTTCACTCGCTGCTTTCTGCCGTTTTTCACATACGTAGGATAAAGCCCCGCCGAAGCAGATAACCAGGTCATAACTACCCTCGGAGAACATGGACAGGTCGCAGATATCCCCCTCGATCACGGTCACCGCCGAACGGACGCCGTCGAGGTTGCGCCGCTTGAGCGCGGGGTCGTAGTAGTCGTTGAAGTTATCGAGGCAGACCAGCGGCCCGCGCCCCGCGCGCACCAGCGCCTCCAGGAGC
>CAYVPT010000495.1:0-1534 GCA_964453865.1 uncultured Dehalococcoidaceae bacterium | reverse complement strand
CGAGAGGACCGAGAGGGACAGACCTCTGGTGTGCCAGTTGTTCCGCCCGGAGCATCGCTGGGTAGCTAAGTCTGGCAGGGATAAGCGCTGAAGGCATCTAAGTGCGAAGCTCGCCCCGAGATAAGATCTCCCACCCTTCCCGCAAGGGAGGGGGTAAGACCGCTGGTAGACTACCAGTTTGATAGGCGGCAGGTGTAAGTGCAGCAATGTATTCAGCTGAGCCGTACTAATGGTCGAGGGCTTGACCTGCTTCAGGGTTGGTATTAGGCATGATTAAGAAAAGAGGCGTGTGAAAAGCGCCTCTTTTTTGTTTGGCAGGCATGAGCGGGATAAATAACCCGGGAAAGTGTATAATACTCTTAATCAAAGCACTCTAGCATGTTTTAAGGGGGAGTTTAATGACAACACAGGATAAAAATTGGCCTTTACCTTTGGTAGAGCCCGAAGAAGCGGGTATGTCTTCCGAGAGACTGGCGAAAGTCTGCCCGGACCTGCAGAAATTCATCGATAAGCAGTATGCTCCGAACTTTGTCACGCTGGTGGCCCGTCACGGCAAGGTGGTGCACTACGAGGCCCAGGGTTATATGGACTTTGAAAGTAAAAGACCGGCGACGAAGGATACCATTTACCGGCTCTGGTCCAACAGCAAGCCTATTGCCGGTACCGCCGTGATGATTTGTGTCGAGGACGGACTCCTTAACCTGGACGACCCGGTGTCTAAATATATACCGGCTTTTAAGAACCAGGCCGTCAGGACGGAGCTGCCCGGCCGCACTCTTTCGGTAGTTAACACCGTCCCCGTAGGACGGGATATTACGATACGTGATTGCCTGCGCAACACCACCGGTCTGGCCACGGCGCGACGGGCGCCGCTGGCGTATCTGAACGAGTATAAAGATGCCATCACGAAATCGGACATTCTCATCAGCCCGGAAAGGCCGTCCGGGACATTACGCGAGGTTGTGGAAGCTCTGGCGAAATTACCGCTCGAATCACAACCGGGGGCCAGGTTCGAATACCAGGTAGGCTATCCGATTGTCGGTTTGGTACTGGAGATAGTCACCGGGAAGACCATGGAGGAGTTCTATCAGGAACGCATTTTCAAGCCACTCGGCATGAAAGATGCCTCTTTCAACATGACGAAAGACAGACTGGACCGTTTTCCCACCCTTTATCGTCCGGTTCGGAAAGACGGCGCCTGGAAACTGGAAGTCGATGAGAAGCCGGAAGATAACCCAACACTTGCGGAAGTAAAGCCTTATTACGAAGTCGGCGGCGGTGGCGGCGGCGTGCTTGCCACCGCAGCGGACTATGCCCGTTTCGCCCAGATGCTGCTGAACGGCGGCGAACTGGAGGGTGTCCGTATCCTAGGCAGGAAAACGGTGGAGTTGATGACCAGCAGCCATACTGGTGACATGTTGATACCGATGGAAGGGCTCGGATTCGGTTTCGGGATGGGCGTGGGGGTTTATAAGGGAGGCAGTGAAGTCCCCATCCTGCGCTCGGTAGGCACTTATGGTTGGAGCGGTGCCGC
>CAYVPT010000494.1:0-1535 GCA_964453865.1 uncultured Dehalococcoidaceae bacterium | reverse complement strand
AGGGTATCGCGCAGCCAGTCGAAGGTATTACGCAGCGGCGTCCGCCACTTCTGGTTCCAATCGGGGTGCTCGCCGGCGCCGGTGGTATCGCCGCAATCGCTCCACCAGCGGTCGATGCCGTGCACGCAGCTCCAGGATGTCTTTTCGATTATCTCAACCTCGTGAGTCGGGGGGTATTTCTCCAGGAACTCTCCATAGTTGGTCAGTTTAACCTGATGATTTGCCTCGATGTTTTCCAGAGCGTAAGCCAGCGCCATATCCGCGAAGCGGTGATGATGACCGTAGGTCTCGCCATCGGTGGCGATGTTGACCAGCTGCGGCCAGTCCCTTTTATCGGAGAAGGCGCCGGCAAGCCTTTCGACGAATTTGTCGCCGCTCTTCAATACATCCTCGAAAGATACGGCGCTGGCCACGGGGCCATCATAAAAGAAGATGCTGATTTGATGACCCGACGGCAGGTTGACCAGATATGCCCGGGAGGTATCAATGCTGGCACCGCCGACATCCTTCCAATCCGACGTGCCAATCTCTCGTACCTTCTTTGCCTGACGCGGAGCCAGGATGGTGAATTTCAGCCCCAACCCAGCCATGATGTCCAGTGTCTCCAGGTCGACGGCCGTCTCGGGGAGCCACATCCCCTCCGGTTGACGTCCGAAGCGGTACTCGAAGTCCCTCATTCCCCAGAATACCTGACTGTACCGGTCACGGCGGTTGGCCAGCGGCATAATAATGTGGTTATAGGCCTGCGCCAGCGCCGAGCCATGCCCGGAATAGTGTTTCCGACTCTGCCGGTCGGCCTCTAGAATGGCACAGTATACCCCGGGACTGCTGGTTTCCAGCCAGGCGAGGAGGGTAGGCCCGAAATTGAAACTCATTCTGGCATAATTATTAACAATTCTGGTGATATAGTTCTCACCATCAAGGATACGCGAAGAGGAGTTGGGCAGGTAGCATTCGGCGGTGACCCGTTCATTCCAGTCGTGATAGGGATATGCCGATTCCTGCCACTCGACCTGTTCCAGCCAGGCATTCTCGCGGGGAGGCTGATAAAAATGCCCGTGAATACAGATATAACGTTCCAAATCAATACCTCCGCAACGGGCCTTTCTTTTTCTTTCTAAGACGTCCTATCCTGTCCAGAATATCACGAACATCTATCCTGCGGCAAAATTCCTCGAGACTATAGCGTGCCTTTCTCTGCCAGCTGGGGTATTTATCGCCGGTACCGGGAACGTTCTGCGACCGCGTTTCCAGCCAGAGGTCTTCGAGGTTTAACAAGATGATACGGGCAGGGCTTTTACCGAGATAGGCCAGGCACGCCTGCAAGACAGCCCCGGTGCCGGTCCCGGCTTTTTTCAGGAGTGTTTTTTTTCGTAAACCAGATAGCAAAGAATCCTTAATAATACGGCGCGCCCGTCTTTCCTGTCGGGCACTTTCATCATCCAGAAGTCCCAGTTCCTTCCTTTCCCGGATATCTGTATCTTCCCAGAAAGCGGCGAAGGGCGGCATGTCATGGGTATTAAGGCTGGCGATAG
>CAYVPT010000493.1:0-1548 GCA_964453865.1 uncultured Dehalococcoidaceae bacterium | reverse complement strand
AGGTTTCCCAGGTTGGTGTCGAGGGCATGGGCTATGCTATAAGCATCAATGAAGCTATGCCGGTTATTAACACGCTGATAACCGCAGGCTATGTGGTACGCCCCTACCTTGGGGTAAGTGTATATACTGTTGACCAATCGGTAGCCTCTTTTTACCGTCTGGGAGTAGATAAGGGCGCATTGGTTACTGATGTAGCCAGCAGCAGCCCGGCGGATACAGCCGGATTGCGTGCCGGCGACGTTATTACTGCCATTGATGGTAAAGAGCAGGATGGATCCGGTGCCATGATGGACCTTATCAATTCCCTTAAGGTGGGGCAAAAAATAGAAATTACTTACTACCGTGGGAATGTCAAGAATAATGTTTCGGTCACCCTTGTCGAAAGTCCGAAATCTTAATTCTGAGACAAGATAAATAGCATTGTGGCTCTAATGCGGAGTATCTTAATATAACCACAAAGGAGGTAATGAAAATGTTTAAGAGGTTGTTAGTCCCGCTGGACACTTCCAAACTGGCCGAAATAGCCCTGCCCTATGCCGAAGAGTTGGCTGCGAAACTTGGCTCGGAGGTTATTTTAATACACGTAAGGACGTCAGCCGATACCACGGATAAACCCGACCACAGAGCGTATATCAGCAAAATGGCGGCGATTACAGAGCAGAATGTGAAAAAGTCTCCCGCTTTACCACCGGGGGAAAAAGTGAAGGTGGCATCGGCTATAGTAGGTTCGCCAGGCCGGCTAAACCATCCTGCCGAGGAGATATTAGACTACGCTTACAAGGAGAACATCAGCCTGATTGTAATGGCTACGCACGGGAGAACCGGAATCAGGCGATGGACACTCGGAGATACGGCCAATAAGGTTGCGAGAGCTTCAAAAAGCCCGGTACTGCTCATCAGGGCCAGTAGTGATGTACCTAAGGCTATCCATCTGGATAAAATATTAGTCCCCCTTGACGGGTCGAAGCAGAGTGAGGCAGCGCTTACCTATATTGAAAACCTTGCCTCCAAGCTCAAGACCAGGATCAGTCTCCTTAACGTCGTCGAACCGCCTTATCATTATTACCCTTCCGCTGCAGGACTGGGATATTACGGTGGTGAGGGCATCTTGCGAGCACCCTACACCGAGGAAGAACTAAAGCCGCTGAAGGAAGTGGCTGAAAAATACGTGAAAAGCGTGAGTGAGAAACTAATAACCGAGGGTATCAAGACAAGCTATGAGGTCAGAGTAGGTTCAGCCGGCGAGGAAATTATCAAGGCAGAGGAGGAGATTCATCCCGAAATCGTGGCCATGTCAACGCACGGTCATTCAGGATTTGGCCGCTGGGAAAACGGCAGTGTTACTGATAAGGTTCTGCATCACGGAAACACGCCGCTTTTATTGGTGAGGCCGAAACAATAGTAGTTAAGCCATGCAAACGGTATTTTACAGGAGGGGAAATAGAATGAGAACCAATATTACACTACATGCAGTAAGGAAATTATTACCTCTGATAGCAATCATCTTGCTGGTGGGGGTGACCGGGTGCACATCGGCAAAGCCAGCAA
>CAYVPT010000492.1:0-1554 GCA_964453865.1 uncultured Dehalococcoidaceae bacterium | reverse complement strand
ACAGATGGAATAACCCTTGATATGAATGGTTTCGCCAGTGCGATGTATGACGGTGTGGGTAGGCCGTTTATGTTTGGATGCCGTACTTATGGCGTGATGGTGTGGGACCGGTTAAGAGCTATGTATGGATTGGAAAAGGAGAAATACATTCCTGCTGAGGAGGCCCTGCAACAAACGCCTATTGCGCGGAGTCTGGTATTCTGGCAACCAAGAAACGAGTCCTTCCCTCCTTCTGGAAGTATTGATATGGTCAGGATTGGGAATGAAACACCAAGTCTGGGTACGGACTATGCCGGTCTTATCGAGACTACCCTGGCTGCCGTATACCATCATTCAAAAGGCTTCACAAAGACAGCTTCAGAAATACTTTACGTCACAGGTGGTGCCAGAAACAGCCGTGAAACAATAAGGCGAGTGGCAGCGATATGGAATCGGCAGGTAATACCTGTAGAAGAAGGTGGGGCGGCACTTGGAGCAGCGGTGGCTGGAGCCTGTGCTTTCCTGAAGACCAAGGGGGATACAATAGATACGGAACAATATATCGGTGCTGGTCTCCTTAAGAGAGACCAGCCATTTCAACCTTGGACTGAAGATGTCTTGGCCTTTCACCGCCATGGCGGTTATCTGGATTTATTTGCGGCGCAAGAGGCGAAGCTGTTGGCAAAACCACCTCCTTAAACAGCAATCACTGATGTATTGTTATTACGGGGCCTTTCCTCGGATAAAATATAAAGGCACAGACCCTAGAACAAAGGCGAGCACATTGACCCGGGAGACCAGGGTTCTTTCTCTCCACGTAAAGTCGCGGCAATCAGCCTTTTTGCCAGGGGCAGCAAGATCGCCGCCGAATTCGTTTACGATGGCGACGGCAACCGCGTCAAGAAAATCGAGGGCGGGGAGACCGTCTTCTATGTCAATCAATACTACGAGGTAAACACGACCACCGGCAACGTGACCAGCTACTATTACCTCGGCGGCCGGCTGGTGGCCATGAGCGAGAACACCACCCTGCGGTACGTCCACCAGGACCACCTGACGGGCACCTCCCTGATGACGGACAACGATGGCTTCCAGATAGAAACCACTATGAAGTACCTGCCCTTCGGGGGAACGAGGACTGGCTCTGTGCCCACGGACAAGAAGTTCACCGGGCAAAGACTTGACTCCACCGGCCTTTACTATTATAATGCCCGTTTTCGCTACCTAAAGTGTTTATCCTGAACAATTGCTTGGATTGTTACTTTACTTTCAAACGAAATGTTTGTTATAATCGCTAGAACTTTATAGTATCTTTACTATTTCTTATCGGGGGATGGAGCTCAGCACTTGTGGTTACTCCGAAATGCATTAATAAATCCAGTGGCTTCTTCAGTCCTTACATTTTCGTATGGTAAATGTTGCTAACATTTTGCTAATGGATGTTGTCAATCAGCGAAATGGGACACTTTTTGAACCGAACACTTTGGCATAATCAGACGGCATTAGCAAGCTCCCTGAGTCCCCGGTTGTAGTCTCTACGACGATTAATTGTTTGTATTTGCACCTCCTTTCGGC
>CAYVPT010000491.1:0-1559 GCA_964453865.1 uncultured Dehalococcoidaceae bacterium | reverse complement strand
ACCGACGATGACTTTATCGAATTGACGGTGTGTTCCTCCTCTGAGTCGTTTGAAAGATTCATAGTCATAACCGTCTATACTTACATTGACAAAATCGGTCAGCTTCAAGGAGTCAATGTTTTCTTCCACCAAAATCCCGTTTGTGCTTATCCTTACTGACAGCCCCTTATTGACAAGCATTTTGATTAAGTCATCTAATTCGGGGTGCAGCAAAGGCTCTCCCCCTCCGAGCCATACTATTTCCGTATTTTCTCCATACTTGTCTACCAGGTTTTCAAAATCGTCTATCTTGATGAAACCGCCGCCCTTGAAGACATCCGCGTCTTTCAGAATGTAGAGACAACTGGGACATCTCAGGTTGCACTGCGTAGAGATAGTCGCGGCAAGAACAAGCGGCTTATAATTAATATATTCATTCTTGCCTACAGCGACGATATACTTTGATGTATTGAAGTCTTTTCGGTAGTTACCCGGGCTCTTAATAAAATAATATATAAGAGCCACGTATGGCTTGAGTAGTTCCGGTATATTTCTCCAGATTATACTTCTCAAGCTATTGAATTTTCTGTTAAAAAGGCCCATTTAAAAAAGTAACCTCCGATTTCGGTCAGGATATCTCACGGCTTTATTGAAATTGATACCGGGAGTGTAGGCTTCCAGCGGATATATCTTCAAAGTCTAAGCCACCTTATCAACCGGAAAGCCTCAACCAGCTCCCTCCCGACGTTCACCCCCCGGCGCCTGGCGATTATTTCCAGAGCCCGGGGAGAGCGGGGGTGGGGATATTCCCGGCTCTCGGTATCGTAAACCTTCAGGGCGGCTATCTTTTTATCGAAGGTACCGGCGATGTCCACGAAGACATCGGGCATGAAATAGGAAGCGGCATCCGGGGTATTCCATTCGGTGGATGAAGGGGCCTCAAAAGAATATATTTCTTTTACCGTTTCGCCCTTGAGCGGACGGCAGGCGGTAAGCACCGCCCGGAACGTAATCTGGTGGTCAATGTTCAGGTCGCCCTGATGATGAGTATAGACAATATCCGGTTTAACCTCGCGTTTTACCGATTCTATTGCCTTGATTATATCCAGCAGGGGAACGGTATCGAAGCGGTTATCCGGAAAGTCCCTGAAAACAACCTCTTTTATGCCCAGGATACCGGCGGCCTTTTCCGCGTCCAGCTTTAATTTCTTCAACTCGTCTTTACCGGCATCCTGGCGGCTATTGTATCTCGAAGTCACCCCCTCACCCAGGATAAGGCAGTAGACATCATCGCCGTCGCTGGCATGCCGGGCGATAGTACCACCGCACCCCAGGACTTCATCATCAGGATGGGCGGCTCTTACCAAAACTTTGTTACTCATCTTTGTTTGACCTCGGTATTATTTTCACGTCGGCAAGTATATATCCATCTTTCAGAGTGGCTCTGGTAAATTCCATTCGTAAAGTATCCGTCTCGATGAAGGCACTGGGGTAGCCCTCGGCATCAAGCATTCTGATATAATCATAAATTTTATTAAAATCAGCGGTTTAGGGTTTCCGGCTTTCACAGGGCTTGCGAA
>CAYVPT010000490.1:0-1559 GCA_964453865.1 uncultured Dehalococcoidaceae bacterium | reverse complement strand
GCCTGCAGGTTTGCCGGGTTACATTTATCGATGCCTGAGCCGAGCGAAAGGATATAGCCGCCGCCCGGCGCACAGACCTCGATGAGTTTACGGCAGTACTCTTTGATAGCCTGAGGCGTTTGCGTGTACAACTGTGACGCCAGCACATTACCGGCGATGCAGGCGGAATCGCCGAGGATTTTCTTGGCTTTGGCCATGTCTGTCTGCTCAAAGGTCCAAATGACCGACGCCCGGGGAAGGTCACTGATTATCTCCAGGCGGGAATTATAGTTACCGTCGATGACCATCATCGGAATGCAGCCTTCGTTAATGACACCCAGGAGGAACTTCCGGAACGTAGGCCAGTAGAACTTCTCGAACTGCTTGACGGACATAAAGCTGTCATCGCCCTTGTGCATCGGAATAAAAATAAACGGGCTGCGAGACATATTGACCATATTCACCGCCGATTCGATACTCCGCCGCGTTATTACCTCAAGGGCTTCGAGGAGCTTTTCCGGCTGCCGGTATATGTCCATGACCGACCCGTAGGTGCCCCGGAACATATCAGCTACAGTGTCATATGGTGCCAGCGCGATACCACCCATCAATGGCGGGAATCCTTCTTCCAGTGAAATTTGAACGCATTCATCAACAATTTCCTGGAATTTAGCGTTTTCCTGGCTGGCTTTCCAGATAGCCTTGAAGAATTTCTGGAAACGGGGGTCCTGGCACATAAACATGAGCTGCTGGGGCAGCCCCTCGTAGGAGGAAAGGGGGGGGATACCGGCGAAAGGCTCGAAGACACCCCACGTCCGCGGGAGGAAGTACCGGAGACCGAAGTCGAACTGGTCTTTAAGAAAGATATCATATTCATCGGCCTTCATGTACTCTTTTTCGACGAACTGGTGCATGGACTGGCTGGACGGCAGCCCGTGCCCCGGCCATTTGAATACTTTATAATCGAGGATTTCATAGACCTTTCCCGAAAACAAGCCGGGGCCATCAGCCGAGTCCAGGTCATAGTCCTGGAGGAATTTCCTCCAAGCCGGTGTGATTTTCGAGTAGTCATAAAGGACTTCTTCCAGGGTGAAGCCAGCGTTATAGGCTATGATGGAACCGGATGGTATATGAACCGGAACGCGGTCCGGTATCTCCATCTTTATGGCCTTCATCATGCGGGTTGCCCTGGCCTTATATTTTTTCCCGGCTTGGGGACTTTTGAATTTTATACCAGTCGGCTTAAGCCACCGCTTGAACCGTTCTTCCCGTCTCTCTTCCCAGGTCATAGCCGACCATTCTTTTTCCATTCCAGTCCTTTCAGATACAGCAAACCTTATTCACGAGCGGATTTTGTGAAATAAGAGCTCGGTTAAGCGCCGCTGGTTGGTCAAAAAGTGATTCCCCTTATTTATAAGCGCCGTACTCTTTAGCGGCTTCCATCATGGCACGCAGGTTATCCGGGTTGCCCTTATCAATGTTGGCGCCTCCACCCAGTATATAACCGCCGCCCGGGGCGCAGACCTCGATGAGCTTGCGGCAGTGCTCCTTGACCTCCTGGGGTGTACCGGTCATCAGCA
>CAYVPT010000489.1:0-1564 GCA_964453865.1 uncultured Dehalococcoidaceae bacterium | reverse complement strand
GCGGACCTTAACCCCGATTGAAGTAGAGCATCTACTGGAAGTGGCGCAGGAATCATACTATTATCCGATTATTTATTTCGCTGTATCTACTGGATTGAGGCCTGCTGAAATACTGGGTCTACGCTGGCGGGATATAGACCTTGATATGCTTTCGATATCGGTTAGCCAGGCGCTATACAAGCACCGGGGCGTCTGCCAGTTCAAAGAACCCAAGACAAGCCAAAGTCGTAGACGGGTAGCTATGACACCAGAGTTAGCAGCGTTCCTAAGAGAATATAAAGGCACGAGGGAAGTGTTTTATCTGGAATTAGGGAAGATACTCAGTCTTGACGACCTCGTATTTACTAATATTACAGGTGAGTCACTTAATCCGAGTGTGGTTACTCATAACTTCCACAAACTCGCTGTGAGTGCTGTTCTATCTGGCGTAAGATTCCATGACTTGAGACATACCTTTGCCAGCCTTATGCTTTTACGTGGGGCAAAGCCTTAAGTTATCAGCGAAGCTCTGGGACATGCCTCGGTAGCCTTTACAATGGACGCCTACAGCCATATAATTGAGGGGATGCAGAGCGATACTACGGCGCTACTCGACGAAGTGTTACCCGTAGGTAAAAACCGGGGAGTTTTAATAAAATAACGCCAATTTAACGCCAATTGCTAACATAACGGCGTCTAAAAAATTAAGATTTAGCTTTGTGCCCCAGTAGCTCAGGCGGATAGAGCAGCGGTTTCCTAATTCTAAATTAGAGTGTAAAAAATGTTATATTAGCCTCAAATCCGGGAAACCTGATTATTACTGGTAAACGCCATTTTGAAGCTAAGCCCTAAAATACTTTCTGAGCAATCACTACAATTTTAACCCCAATTTTGGGGTGAGGGTCACGGGAAGATAAATATTAGCGGGCTGATAGATACGACTGAAATGGGATGTGATATTGAGGCTACTCTCATCATTTACGTTTCTCCCTGGTCTGTTCTGCTGGCTATACCTATTCACGATTTATTAGTCAGTGACTTTACTGCGGAATTAACAGCACCGGCGCCATCGCCGACGGAACAGCCAGCGGAAAAACCGGCGATAACGGCACAACCTGAAAAGGAACCAGAATTACCCGTTCAACCCCTGGTAGAGCCGACACCGTCTCAGGGAATTGCCTGGTGGCTCATCCTCATCTATGTTGTGTGTGGTGTTATCGTGATTGGTCTGGGTACATATTTCTTCATGCGGATACGTAGGGCTTGAGAATATAATTTATTATATGCTATTCAATTACGTATTTTACAGTAATTCGTCTTGGTTTTAATCTTCAATAAAGTAGATTGTGCCTAGAAACACATTAGTCCATAATGTGTCATCAATAGCAAAGGCTGGGTACCTATTCGTACATACCCAGCCTTTCTGATAATCCTAATATCTGTAACGCTAGTTAAGCCTTGCCTATTCTGAACATCTTAGTGCCGCATGTGGGGCATATACCTTGGGTTGCCGGCTTTCCGTTTTTCATTGTAATAGCCTTGGCATTTTTCATTTCCTTTTTAGCTTTACATTTCACACAATAGG
>CAYVPT010000488.1:0-1577 GCA_964453865.1 uncultured Dehalococcoidaceae bacterium | reverse complement strand
GCCCTCGAGTACAGTCGCGATTTCAACCGGCCGATGATCGACCACTGCGAAGACCTTTCGCTGAGTGAGGGCGGCCAGGTAAACGAAGGCGTTGTTTCATTAGAGACGGGACTGCGGGGCGTACCGGCGGCGGCCGAAGAGAATATGATCAAACGCGACATCGACCTGGCCAAAGAGACCGGCGGGCACGTGCACATCGCCCACGTCAGCACGGAGGGGTCGGTCGACTTAATACGCGCCGCCAAGGAAGCGGGCGTTCACGTTACCGCAGAAGTTACTCCCCACCACCTCACCCTGACCGAAGAAGATGTGATTAAATACGGCACGCTCGCCAAGGTCAGTCCGCCCCTGCGAACGAAGCGGGACACGGTTGCCCTGCTGCGGGCGCTCAACGACAGCGTTATCGACATCGTGGCGACAGACCACGCTCCCCATACCCAGGCCGATAAAGAGGGCGATTTCACGCAGGCCGCCTTCGGCATCAGTGGACTGGAGACGGCGCTGGGGAGCCTGGCGGGGCTGATTCTGAACAGCGAGCTCAGCCTGAACAACATGATTGCGGCGCTGACGATGGGGCCGGCGCATATCCTCGGCTACGAAAAGCTGGGAACGCTGGAGACCGGCGCGCCGGCGGACATCTGTATCTTCGACCTGCATAAAGAGTGGGTTGTCGATACGGCGCAGTTCGCTTCCAAAGGAAAAAACACGCCCCTGAACGGTCAGAAGTTAAAAGGCAAGGTTATGGCGACCATTTACACGGGCAACCCGGTCTATATGGACGAGTCTCTGAAAATAAGGGACAGGTATGAGATATAAAATGTCATTCCAGCGAAAGCGGGAATCCAGGGGAGGGGAAAAGGTGAATGGATTCTGGCCCTCGGGCTGAACTCGGGCTGAAACCTATGCCAGAATGACAGAAAAATTGGGTAACGGATTGCTTCGCCTGCGGCTCGCAATGACAATGAGAAAAGGGGCGTCTAAAAGGGGCGAAGTGACCGAAGAACCAAAATGAATGAATATTATATATACATAATGAGTAATAAATCACGTATGCTTTACATTGGTGTTACAAACAACCTGGAACGCCGAGTTCATGAACACCAGATGAAGCTGATACCCGGTTTTACACATCGATATGGCTTAACAAGACTTGTCTATTATGAATCCACCAACGATATAAGAGTCGCAATTGAGCGTGAGAAGGAAATTAAGGGGTGGGTTAGAAGGAAGAAAACGGCCCTTATTCACTCTTTTAATGCTGAATGGAGAGACTTGAGTGAAGAATGGGATGGTATAAATGTCATTCTGAAGGAACGAAGTGACTGAAGAATCTCGGGGAAGGGTGGTTTAAAAAGCCCTACCCGCCTCCGATATCCTTCGCTACGCTCAGGATGACATTAAGAAAAGGATGGGATGATAAAGCATGACTAAACCAGCGATTTTAGTACTGGCGGACGGCTCGGTGTACGAAGGCTACAGCTTCGGGGCGGAGACGGATACCATCGGCGAGGCGGTCTTCAACACCAGCATGGCGGGCTACCAGGAAATGCTCACCGACCCCTCCTACGCCGGCCAGA
>CAYVPT010000487.1:0-1578 GCA_964453865.1 uncultured Dehalococcoidaceae bacterium | reverse complement strand
GGCTCCCGCAGGGGGTCGATGGAGGGATTGGTCACCTGGCTGGCGTTGAGCACCAGGTGGTCCCAGTAGATTCGTTGCGACTTATCGTCGCCCATGCCGGTCAGCAGGACGCCGCCGGTCTCCGCCTGCCTGGTGATGTCCTCGATAACTTCCGGACGCCAGTTATAGTTACCCCGGTACTCCTGCGGGTTAAAAGCAATGTTCAACGCTTGAGTAGGGCAGAAGGCCGTGCAGCGCTGGCAGCCGGTGCAGTTCTCCTCGCGGCTCCTTACTTCATCGTCCTCGGCGTCGTAGTAATGCACATCGAAACTGCACTGGTTAACGCATACCTGGCACTGGATGCAGCGGTCTTTGTCTCTAATCACCTTGAATTTGGGTGAAATATATGTCTTCATTATTTTTACCCCTCTTAATTCTCGCCTAAAAAGTGGTATGTATATGTCATTCTGAGCGCAGCGAAGAATCTCGGGGAGGGGCTTTTTCGCCACGCCGCCCCCGGATTCTTCAGTCGTTTCACTCCTTCAGAATGACACTTGAGTTAACCCCCTAAAAAAGTGAAAGATTATTATCTAGAGCACTACAATCTTCTCTTTAGCTATAGCCGGACTCAGCGCCGACTTCGTCTTCAACCGGCCGATAACCGGCTGGCCTCCCGTGGGAATCCAGGCCTTATCGAGGTCGGGGCAGACCAGGCGGATGGCCGATTCCTCGGAAGCGAGGTACAGCATGTCGCCCTTCTCTCCCACGGTCAGCGGCCGCAGCCGGATACGGTCGGTCAGCCCTATCATTTCCCCGCTGCGGGCGATAATGACGGCGAACGGACCGTTGAGGAGAATGCTGCCGTAGACCTGTCGTATCGCTCTCATGAGTTGTTGTTCGCCGGCGGGCATACGCCCGATGTCGTCCCAGAATGGTGCCGCCAGTACTTTGGCGGCAATTTCCAGTGGCAGGTTGTGCTTGCGTATGAGCAGGTCGACGGCGTAAGCGATAACTTCGGTATCCGTCTGCATGGTGCACCGATAGCCAAACTGCTCCAGGTAGCGGCGGTTTATCCCGTAGGAAGAAATCTCGCCGTTATGGACCACCGTCCAGTCAAGAATCGAAAACGGATGAGCGCCGCCCCACCAGGCCGTCGTATTGGTCGGGAACCGGCCGTGTGCCGTCCAGAGATAGCCGCGGTATTCCTCTAATCGGAAATATTCGGCAACTTCCTCCGGGTAGCCCACACCTTTAAAAACGGCCATGTTCTTGCCGCTGGAAAACACGAAGCTGTTATTGCTGCCGGTATTGATTTCCATCACCCTGGCTACTATATAGTCCTCCGCGGACTGGTTTTCCGGCAGTTTCGGGGGCAGGTCCAGGAAATAGCGCCATACCAGCGGGGGATTCTTAATCGCGGCGGTCGGGCGGGTGGGTATTTCCTCCTCGCGGACGACCGTGAAATACCGGTGCAGGAATAGCTCCGTCTCCTGTTTGTCTCTGACGTCAAGGTACATGATGTGAAGGGCGTAGAGGTCGGCGTGCTCCGGGTAGAGGCCGTAGACCGCAAAGCCTCCGCCCAGTCCGTTGCCGCGGTCG
>CAYVPT010000486.1:0-1626 GCA_964453865.1 uncultured Dehalococcoidaceae bacterium | reverse complement strand
TCCGGTCACTCCCATTCCCAGCCATATAATAAAAATCGCGTCCAGTATGATATTGAGAACACCCCCGATTATCATGGCGGTCATACCGACTCTGGCATTGCCCTCGGCACGAGCAAAGTTTAGCAGTGCCATGGCCAAAACGTTAAAAATAGTACCGCTGATAACAATTACCAGGTATTCTCTGGCGTAAGGGAGCACTGCATCCGAGGCACCGATGAGCCTGAGCCAGAAATTTACCAGCGGTAATACAGCCAAAGTAACAGCGAGAGAGAAAACGATACTGATGGTGACGCCATTGCCTACGGTACGCTCGGCGCCGTCAGTATTTCCCGCCCCGAGAAACCTGGAAATTAATGATGAACCGCCCATACCCACCATCATCCCGATGCCCATGGCCAGCATTTGCAGCGGAAAGACGATGGAAAGCCCGGCGATGGCCAGCGGACCGACGAACTGGCCTATGAAAATGGTATTGACCACGTTGTACAGTGTCTGTACGAACATCCCGAAGAATGCCGGCGTAGCCAGCTTTACCAGCAGCCAGCCCACCCGGTCGGTATCCAGTACGTTATGAACATGGTTCGGATTTTGCATATTTTGCATTGTAATATTTACACTTTCCAGTCGGACGGGGAGAAAGAACCCCGGTCTCTATTGACCTATTGTAATTTAAATAATGTATCGCGCAGGTTCCTCAAGGAATCACACAGAGTTTCCAGCTCTTTTTCGGTGAGGGCGGACATATTATCCCTTATGGCGTTGATGACGAGGTTGTCCTGCTCATCCAGCACCTTGCTTCCCCTGTCGGTAAGCGTAATGTTAATCGTACGCCGGTCGTCAGCACCCATTTCCCTTTTTACAAAGTTCAGTTCCACCAGTTTATCGACGAGGTGGGTCATCTGGGCTTTAGCGATGAGCAGTCTCTCACCGATTCCGGCAGGGTGCAGCGTCCCTTCTTCCTTAAGCACCCTCATGATTTCAAAGTGCGGCATCTTGATATCCACATCGATATCCGGCAGAGTGGTCATTACCAGCTTGCGGCGGATAAGCCTGAAAATAAGCGGAGGCACGGAAAGTAAGTCCAGCGCTACTTTTTCCACAATATCGCTGCGCATATTGATATCCCCCTTAAAGTAATATCTTGAACCGGTTAGTATAGATAATATATAGTATACATAATAAATAGTCTTTAATCTATATAGTATATATTATAAACTATTATTTCAGAAAAAGCAAGGGCTAAATATCACAATATGATGATTTCCCGATATCGGTGTAACTTATTCATTGCTGAAAACCCTATCTATTTTGTTTCCTTCTCTCTTTGTTATCTTTTCCCACCCTAGCCGCCCTGTATCATCCACTTCTTGTCCCGTAGTATATCCCACATCCCCTCCGCTCATTCTGAGCCTCCGGCGTGGGCTCAGTCGAACGCTTGTCGAAGAATTCCTACCCAGGCAACCCTCTCATCATCCTCGGCTTATCCCGTAATCTTTACTCCCCCTCTCAAACATCGGGCTTTGTATCAAAAGTCATTCTGAGGAGCGATAGTGACGTGAGAATCTAATTGATCAAAGCTGAAAACTACCCGACCAGACCCTCACGCCCGCCTACGGCGGGCTCAGG
>CAYVPT010000485.1:0-1628 GCA_964453865.1 uncultured Dehalococcoidaceae bacterium | reverse complement strand
ACTTAAGCTGAAAGGGAAAAAGGGAGTTGAAGAAAGCAGGCCATGTGGAGTAGATGCTCCGAAGAAAGAGGCATATAAGACTTCTGGGGAAGATCAGGAATAGCGTAAATCTGTAAACCATCAGGGTGAATGGGAAATATCAGCCGGCAAGGACTTTAAACGGGGGCGAAGAGTAGATTCTCGCTCCTGGTCGCGTCCTGATGTGAAAATCAAGGTAACTATCTGGATATATGATTTTACATTTTGACTGATTGTTGGACGGAACGAAATTGAACAAAACCGAGGATTGTCGAATGGTCAGAAATTAGGCTGTAACGTCTTAAAAAAATGCCGGTAAGCATTTTCTGGCTTCAGAGAAATCTTGTGTAGTATAAAATTTTATCTTAAGGTTGATAGTCTCTTTAGGCAAGAGACCAAAATCAGTTAATGCGATACTTGTCGCCAAGCACTGTAAAGAGCATTTAGTTCAACATCACTAGGTTTAGGAAGAATTACTATATTTCCGGTGACCTTCCCCCCGAAAACCGCTACACCGTGACTTAGAGTCTTCCGGTGTAATGAAATAAACAGGAGGAATCATGAAAGCCAGAAAGTACAACGAGGAACAGATCATCGCCGTGCTCCGGGAAGCGGAGGCCGGCGCCAGGGTCGTCGATCTCTGCCGCAAGTACGGGATGAGCGACGCCACCTACTACAACTGGAAGGCCAAATACGCCGGCCTCACCGTCAGTGAGCTCTGAAGGATCTCGAAGACGAAAACCGCCGTCTCAAACAGATCGTGGCCGACCAGGCGCTCGATATCCGGGCACTCAAGGAATTACTCTCAAAAAACTTCTGAAGCCCAGGGTTAAGCGTTTGGCGGTCTCCCACATCAGGGAGAGCCTTGGGCTGAGTGAAAGGCGAGCTTGTCAGCTGGTTGATATCTCGTCATCGGTCTACCAGTACCGGCCGAAGCCGGGCAATGACGACGTGTTACGTCAGCGCTTGCGAGAGCTGGCCGAACAGCGAAAACGGTTTGGGAGTCCCCGGCTGCACATCCTGTTGAAAAGGGAGGGGCTGGTGATAAATCACTAGCGGACGGAGAGGTTATATCGAGAAGAGGGTCTGGCACTCCGGAGAAAAAGTCGCAGGAAAGGAGCAGCAGGTGCGAGGGTGATTATACCGTCACCGCAGCGGACGAATGAGAGATGGTCCATGGACTTCGTGACTGACAGTATCGTTACTGGCAGGCGTTTTCGTGCCCTGGCGATTGTCGATGATTATTCCCGTGAATGCCCAGCCATCGAGGTAGATACCTCTCTGGGAGGCCGTCGGGTCGTTAGTGTCCTCGAGAAACTGGGGGAGATCAGGGGACTTCCGGAGGTCATCACGATCGATAATGGACCGGAGTTTGCCGGACGTGCCCTGGATGAATGGGCGTATCAGAAGGGCGTGAAGCTTAATTTCATCCGGCCGGGAAAGCCGATTGAGAATGCCTATATCAAGAGCTTCAACGGGAGATTCAGGGACGAGTGCGTGAACACGAACTGGTTTATCAATCTGAAGCATGCCCGTGATGTCATCGAAGACTGGCGAAGGGACTACAACGAGGTCAGACCACATAGCTCATTGAAAGGAGCGACTCCGAA
>CAYVPT010000484.1:0-1648 GCA_964453865.1 uncultured Dehalococcoidaceae bacterium | reverse complement strand
CGGTACATACTGCTCCAGGAATTTTTTATAATCGTCATCGGGGATGAAGCAGATTTCCTGGCTTTCCGGTCGTGACGTCGCCGGGAATCCCCGTTCAGCCGCGATTCGTTTCACCCTGTCTTTGGTAAGGTGCCCTATGGGGAAAAGGGTGTGTTTTAAATGCTCCTGCCTTATCTGACAGAGAAAGTACGACTGGTCTTTCATCCGGTCGCGTCCCTTTTTCAGGAGGTATCTACCGCTATCGTCGTCCTTCTCTATCCTGGCGTGATGGCCTGTTGCCAGGTAGTCGGCCCCCAGTTCTTTAGCCTTATCTCGAAGAGCGCCGAACTTGATGAATTTATTGCAGAGTATACACGGATTGGGCGTTCGACCCAGCTGGTAATCGCGGCAGAAATTATCTATGATGCGGCGTTCGAAGACATCACGAAGGTCCAGGATATAGTGGGGTATGCCCAGTCGGCTGGCAACATCGGCGGCGGTACTCTCGGCGCTGGCGGTGTTTTCGTCGGCTGGCATAATTCTCATGGTCACGCCGATGACCTCGCGTCCGTCGTCTTTAAGAAGGGCGGCGGACACGGAAGAATCTACGCCGCCGCTCATGGCTACGGCTATTTTCATTACTGTATTTTCTCCAGGGCGACTTTCGCCGCGACTTCGCCGGAAAGGAACATGGAACCGAACGTCGGACCCATGCGGGGCAGTCCGTAAACGGTGCCCACCGCCATGCCGGTCACGATAAGGCCGGGAAAGCATTCCCCGGTCTGTTCGACGATGAGGTCTTCCGATTTCTCAATCCACATGGCGCCTTCGCCTTTGGTCTTCATCAGGCCGCGCTGTTCCAGTTTTTTAACGACGCTGGTGTCATGCCCGGTGGCATCGATGACGACCCTGGCCTCGATAGCGACCGGGTCCAGGGCGGCCACCTGCCGCGGCAACGAGGCTATCGGCGACCAGTTAATCACCGCCCCGCACACTTTGCCGTCTTTAACCACCAGGTCTTCGAGCATGGTCATGTTAAAGACCCTGACGCCGGCGGCGCAGGCAGCGGCGATAAGACTGGAACAGGCATGCGGAGCATCGCAGACAACTAGCCCTTCGCTGACGTTCTTATAGGGTACGCCCAGTTCATCAAGTATCTTTTCGCCCGGGTGCCGGACGGTTATTTTTGGCATCAGGTAGCCCCCACTCCAGAAACCGCCGCCCAGGTAGTTGTTGCGCTCGATGATGACGACTTTTTTTCCGGCCCGGGCGATGTTACGTCCGGCCACCAGTCCGCTGGGGCCGCCACCGACGATAATACAGTCGCTCTCGACGTATTCGTTGAACTCTTTGGTAAATTCCTCGACTATTGCTCGGGTTATGACTACCTCGCCAACCGGGCTGAATTTCTCCATTTCGCTGACTCCCTTTATGATGATGCTATTATTATACCCTATTTATAGCTTTCGGCGTTATTTACGTTATCGTTTTCAAATATTATTGTTGACTATAATGGTAAACAATATTCAGTCTAGCATTTTCCAATTACGCCTGTCAACTTGGTTCTATTTATCTTTGATATCTTTTCCCGCCCATGCCGCCCTCGCTTCATTACCAGCTTATCCCTTTGTTTTCTACAATCATGAAGCGGGGTGTCTAAGAGGGGCGA
>CAYVPT010000483.1:0-1661 GCA_964453865.1 uncultured Dehalococcoidaceae bacterium | reverse complement strand
CTTTCATTGCTCCGTGTATTCCTGTCGTGGAAGATATAGTGGATAGATTCGAGGAGACATACGGAGCAATAGATTGTCTTAGATTACGCTATAATCGAATTCAACGGGCTTATGACTTTCTTGACCCCGATGCCGCGGTATATGAAGTGCTTTTTGCCTCTTCTCAAAGACAAAAATGTGGCATATTCGCAGATTGTTACGAGTGCGGGCGTGACCAGGGGATGCCCTCGGTAGGTGCGCGCTGGGGAGCAGAGTCGATTTGTGACCTGTTAAATAAGGAACCTCAAGAGCGAAAGAAGCTCCCACCACACCTAGAAGGTTTTGACATGGAAACACTCCTGCCGAAGGTTGAGAAAGTCTCAAAGCTAATAAAAGAATTGGGGCTGGGACGCCCTAACGAAAAAATTTCCTGGCGAGAGTACCGAACGCTTAAGCTTAAAGGGAAAAAGGGAGTAGAAGAAAGTAGACCCTGTGGCGTAGATGCTCCAAAGAAGGAGGAATATAGTACTTCTGAAGAAAAGTAGATTAACGGAAATCTGTAAACCGTCGGGTTGGGTTCTTTCTGCCAGACACCTGGTATCTGGGTACATCGAGTCCTTTAACGGTAAACTCGGGGATGAATTAATGAACCGGGAAATAATTACGGCTCTGGAGGAAGCCAGGGTCTTGATTGAGCAATGGCGAAGAGAATATAATCAGACACGTCCTTATAGCGCTCTGGAATATCGACCACCAGCTCATAACGGGATTCCAGCGGAAGTAAAACAAAAATCATACCATTTTCAAGGTTTTAGGGCTATTGCTTTGACACTTTAAAATCGGGTCAGGAGAAAAATAAGCATGAAAATCGATGGTCAGGAGCAAGCGGTGAAACCAGTACATGCTGAAAAGCCCGGGGAACGGATGATTCCTACCTTTTGTTCTCTATGCGGTCCTTCGATGGGCTGTGGGATTAATTGCTATGTGAGAGACGGCAGGCTGGTGAGAATTGAGGGTATGAAGGAGTCCCCGATAAACGGGGGCAAATTATGCCCCAAGGCATATGCGTCCATGCAGTGGCTTTATTCGCCACAACGCCTTAAACACCCCTTAAAGCGTGCGGGGAAGAAGGGTGAAGGCAAATTCGAGAGGATTTCATGGGATGAAGCCCTCGATATTATCGCCGGTAAGCTCCGGGAACAAAAAGAGAAATACGGCCCGGAGTCCCTAGCAATTCTCTCCCCGCAGGCACGGACCTATAAAAGTTATTTCATGCGGTTCCTGACGGCACACGGTAGTCCTAACTATTGCCACAGCGGCATCTGCGCCATACAGCGAGCTTTCAGCTTTGCATATACGCTGGGAGCCCCTAGGCTCGGTTTGGACTACGAGCATACCGACCTTATTATGGTATGGGGAGCGAATCCGGTTTATTCCGGCACCCCGGTGGGCACCTTGAAAAGAATCTTGGACGCCAGAGATAGAGGGGCCAAGCTTATAGCGATAAAACCCGAGATGCAGCCAGATGCATCCAAAGCAGATGTGTGGATCCCCATCAGGCCCGGCACAGATGCTGCCCTGGCACTAGCCATACTCAACGTAATAATTAATGAGAACCTTTACGATGCAGAATTTGTCTCCCGGTGGTGTTACGGCTTCGATAAGCTCGTGCCTCACATACA
>CAYVPT010000482.1:0-1665 GCA_964453865.1 uncultured Dehalococcoidaceae bacterium | reverse complement strand
TCCTCGGCAACGTAGTCGGGTATCGTACAGAGCAGGACGCGCGCCTTGTCCAGGCTGGCATGGGCAAGTATCTCCGGGTTGCTGGCATCGCCATAGATACACGGGATACCCCGGGCGCGCAACTGAGAGATAAGCGTCGGGTCGAGTTCAATGACCAGGTAGGCGAATTTCTGCTTTTCCAGAACATTAGCTACCCGTCGGCCGATTTCGCCGTAGCCGCAGATGACGGCGTGCCGCGATAACTCCAGATCCCGGACCAATCCCTCCGGGTCGACATGACCGGTTAGTCGCCGGGCGAACCACGCCTGCTGGCTCAGCCACTTATACAGGAAAGAGTTCATCGTCATGATAAAAGGCGTCAGCAGCATGGTGATGATGGCCGAAGCTATGGTCAGATTATACAATCGTTCGGAAAACAGCCCCTCATTGAAGCCCATCATCGCCAGGACAAAGCTGAATTCGCCTATCTGTATCAGTCCCGTCCCCACCATCAGCACCGTCTTGTGGCCATAGCCGAAAATCCGCGTTATAGCCGTTAAAATAAGGAATTTTACCGCCAGTATCGTCACAACAACGATAGCGACCGTGACCGGATTTTCCTGGATAAACTGCAGATTGGCCAGCATACCCAGGGAAACGAAGAACAACGCCCCGAAGGTATCCCTGAGGGGGAGAATATCGGCGAATGCCTGCCGGGCGAAACCGGACTGGCTGATGAGCAGACCGGCGGTAAAAGCGCCGAAAGCCGCCGAAAGCTCCAGTCTAACCGTGCCGAAAGCCGCCGCCAGGCAAACGACGATAACCGTAAGCAGGAAGAGTTCCCGGGAGCGTTGCCCCGCCACTCTCTTGAGAAACCAGGGCATTCCCCAGTAGCCCAGGACCAGCATCACCGCGATGAAGCCCACCGCCTTGGCGATGGCAATGCCCAGTGACACCCAGAGCCCGCTCATTTCCCCGCCCACCGCCGGCATGACTACCATCAACGGCACCACGCTCAGGTCCTGCACCAGGAGAATCCCCAGCATGATACGCCCATGCGTGGTATCCAGTTCTCCCCTCTCAATAAGGAGTTTCAATACCACCATGGTGCTGCTGAGGGCGATGATGAAACCGAAAAATATCGCTCCGGTCAGGTTCAGTCCTACCCCCGTGCCCAGTCCAAAGCCCACCGCCGCCGTAAACAGTATCTGGGCAATACCACCGAGGACAGCAATCTTGCCCATGCCGAGAATTTCTTTAAGGGAAAATTCCAGACCTATAGCGAAAAGCAGGAGAACTACGCCGATTTCCGCCAGAGATGATATCGTCGCAGTCTCGTGGACAAGTCCCAGACCGAAAGGTCCGACAGCGATGCCCCCCGCCAGATAACCCAGGATAATAGGCAGCCTCAGCAGGCGCGCCAGCATACCGCCGACGATGGCCGTCACCAGAACAATCAGCAGGTCCTGCCCGATACCTATATCCAGACCTTCCAACAATTACACCTCGACGGATTGGTGTGTTCGTGTTATTTTAACATGAATTCAGACTAAAACGTACGGATAGAGGGGATATTTTACAAAAAGGAAGGATAATCCGGGGTACTGAGAAAAAGATTCCTTTTGCATTTGGTTGATACGCTCAAGCCTCACCCCTGACCCCTCTCCAGCCAGATACACCGGTAAT
>CAYVPT010000481.1:0-1672 GCA_964453865.1 uncultured Dehalococcoidaceae bacterium | reverse complement strand
GGCTGACGAAGGCGAAGTTGTCCCGCGTCAGGCAGAAGGTGTTCTTTTCCTCGGCCCCGCAGCCCAGTATCTGCTTACTCTGGTAGGGCAGGTGGACGGGATAAGGAGCGTAACCACGTGCCCGCCGCACGAACCGAGGTACGTTATCTTCGACCGTCATCACGCTGTCGTCGTAGCGGGCGTAGATGTCCCGGTTGTGCTGTAGAAAGTAGTCGGCGATTTTTCCCAGTCGACGCAGCGCCTCGTCGTTGTCCTTGGCGATGGGCTCCTCACTGATGTTGCCGCTGGTCATCACCAGTGGCAGGCCCGTCTCACGTAACAGGAGGTGGTGTAGTGGTGTATAGGGCAGCATAACGCCGAGGTATTTCAGCCCGGGCGCCACGGCTTTCGAGATTGTCGATGCTTCTTTCCATTTCACCAGGACAATCGGACTCCCCGGCGAAGTGAGAAGTCCGGCTTCATTATCATTTATTTCGCAGTGCTGCCTGACTTCGTCTAACGTGGACACCATGACGGCCAGGGGCTTGGCGGGACGGTTTTTACGCCGACGGAGTAAATTGACGGCTTTCTCGCTGGTGGCGTCGCAAGCTAGAAGAAAACCCCCCAGCCCCTTCACCGCGATTATCTTGCCTTCTTTCAATAAGGCGCTTGACTTTTGTGAGATGTCGGTACAGTCTACTCTTTTACCCTTGGCGTCAACGAGTTCCAGCTGCGGCCCGCACACCGGGCAGGCGTTGGGCTGGGTGTGAAAGCGCCGGTCGAGGGGGTCGTCGTACTCCCGCTGGCATTCCGGACACATTGTAAAAACCTTCATGGTCGTATTGGGGCGGTCGTAGGGTATATCGGCGATGATGGTGAAGCGGGGACCGCAGTTGGTGCAGTTCGTAAAAGGATAGCGGTAGCGGCGGTCGGCGGGGTCGAGTATTTCTTTCAGGCAGTCGGGACAGGTGGCGATGTCCGGGGAAACGAGCTGGTATTTACCTGCCTCGGCAATGCTGTGGCGGATTTCGAAATTTTCATAGCCGGCCGGGGAGCCGGTCTTTGTGGAAATAGCCTTGATATGGGCCAGCGGCGGCGCCTGTTCGTGGAGTCCGCCGAGGAATTTATCTATGTTAGCGGCTTCTCCCTCCACCTCGATTTTTACGTCCTCCGAGGTATTGCATACCCATCCCCGGAGTTTGTGCTTGATGGCCAGCTGGTAAACGAAAGGTCGGAAGCCGACGCCCTGCACCACCCCCCGGACGCTGATATGCGCGAGGCTGACAACCGGTGTTTTTGCCATGAACTTACTTGTACTTTTTATCTTTTACAGCGGATTCCAGCCAGGCGAACCAGTCGGCCATTCCCTCGCCGGTCTTGCAGGAGACGGGAAAGATAACGGCCTTGGGATTCAGACCGGTGACCACCTTTTCAAAGCTGTCGGAATTGAAGTCGAGGTACGGCTGGAGGTCTATTTTATTCAGCAGGACGGTGTCGGTATCGGCGAACATGGCCGGGTATTTATACGGTTTATCATCACCCTCGGGCAGACTGGATATCATGATGCGCCGGTCTTCCCCCAGGGCAAAGGCGTTGGGGCAGATGAGGTTGCCGACGTTCTCGATGAAGAGGAGGTCAAAGCTGTCCAGGGGCAGTTCGATGAGGGCCTATTCGACCATCCCGGCTTCGAGAT
>CAYVPT010000480.1:0-1682 GCA_964453865.1 uncultured Dehalococcoidaceae bacterium | reverse complement strand
GGGGATACGCCGTACTTGACCATACCTTACTCACCGGGACCGGCGAGAACATCATCGAGGTTATCGCTATCAATAAAGCGGCGAAGACAGTCCGTACCATCGCGGTCACCTTCGTGCCGCCGCTGGTCGTCTCACGGCTGAGTTCCGAATCCGAACCTGGTATCGACTATACTAAAGAACCGCTGTACGTTACCGGCATGGTGAACAAGCCGGAGGCCAGCGTTACCGTCAATGGCCAGGCTGTGACGGTATCTCCGGACGGCCTGTTTAAAGCACAGGTGTTGCTTAAAGAAGGCTCCAACCGGATATTGGCGATAGCGACGCTGGGTGACGAGAGAGATGAGGTCTACCTAGCTTTCGTGGTCGAAGACGGTTTTCTTAATCCGGTGCCCGGCTACTCCCACTTTTTCTCGTCCCGCATGAGATACGAGAACGAAATAAAACTCAAGGCCGGCGATATGGTATGGCTTCCCGTCGCTCTGGAAACAAGAAAGGACGGCCCCGGCAATTTCTCCGGCAACTTTGTTCATGTAGACCGTGAATATGGGCTGATGCCGCTGCCCTGGCCGGAAGGGCTGGACGTTTACCTCGAACCGCCCGGGTTCACCGCCTATCCCAACGCCACCTACGATTTCTACCTTGCCGTCAGCGCGGCGCCGAACCTTGACCCCGGCACCTATTACCTACACTTCTACCAATATTTTGAAACAGGCTTCTACGGCAGCGGCTGGATAGAAATTACGGTGGAATAATAGAATCTATATACTCTCGTAACGACACAACAAATATTCAGCACACTAAAACGGCAAACGTGATGACCTACTAGAAAGAGGAATGAATAAACACGGTCTAATAACTTACCTCTTGAGCGCGGCTTTTATACTGATTGCCCTGCTAGTCATCGGTTGCCACCCGTCGGCGACCGAACTTTCCGGTGTAAAGCCCGCCGACGGCGTTAAATACCATTCCGAAGAAGGCGACCTGACCGTCGATTTACCGGACGGGTGGGCCGCGGTTGAGGGGCCGAAATACCTGGCAAAACCTTACCAGGGTCAGGTGGCTTTCAATAGCTGGGGCGAGGCGGATTTTTGGGCGCGCGAGGTGCGTACCGGAATGTCTTCCACCTACAGTACGAGGACCGTAATGTCACAGATACCGGAAGGCGGGGCTTACGTCGCCCTGGTGCTCATCGAGGGACCGCCCCGCTCCCCCGGCGATGTCCCGCCCGAACATACCCCTGACGACCTTAGTGGCTTGTTTCAACCGCACGATTGGCGGCAGGATACCGTCAAAGACGCCCAATTTTTCAACTTTTATAAGTGGGGTCGCGACCTGCATCTTGAAGTTGCCTGCCATCCCGACGCTTCCGATGAAACGGTAACCGGGCTTAACGACCTGCTGGAAAGCTGGCGGTTCGATTCGGTGCCGATAGGCGATATGGAATGGCTGGGAATTCAGGCCCGTCAACTCCTTCCGGAAGAAGTCGAACCGTTAAAATTCAGCAACCGAGCCGGCAGACGTTCCGAGCTTGGTGTGAAGAGAGTTACCGGGATTGAAACTCGAGAAACCTCCGTGATTTTCCGGTTCGAGTACCAATGGGATAACTCGAGTCACTGGTGGGTGGTGGAAGTATCCCCTGGCGGTGAAGCACGCGCGGCTGGCCGTACAGCAGGCCAGGAAGT
>CAYVPT010000479.1:0-1688 GCA_964453865.1 uncultured Dehalococcoidaceae bacterium | reverse complement strand
GCCGACCTGTATCGTCCAGTTGGCCAGGTCGCCCTTTGACGAGACCTGCAGAGCTCCCAGCACGCAGAGGTCGATGTGGCGACCGCGTATCATCGTGAACGACTCCGCATGGTCGAAGAAGCACATGCCGGGCCGGGGGGTGGCGAAAGTACCGGTGGCGTTGACCAGGTGGAAGTCCTCATCCTCTACCCGGGTGGGCATGGGGCCATAGCCCAGGCAGCCGTTCTCCGCGTGAAAGATGACCTCGATATCCTCGGGGATAAAGTTGGCGGCAAGGGTGGGGATGCCGTAGCCCAGGTTGATGACCATGCCGTCTCTGAATTCCCTGGCTACCCTCAGCGCCATCGTCTGTTCGTCAAGTCGCTCTTTCATCTTACGCCCCCTCTAAACAAACCACATTTATTATCTATACTCACCCCTGCCCCTCTCAAACTGATTTATCTGTCATACCCGGGGCTTTAACTGTTTGAGAGGGGAGGAATTTTTAAAGAGGGGCGAAGCCCCTCTTTTACACCCCATTCTATTTCTTTCTCACCGTAATACGGTCGACATAAATGCCGGGAGTAACGATGACCTCCGGGGTAAGGCTGCCGAGTTCCACCAGTTCATCCACCTCGACGATGGTTACCTTGGCTGCCCCCGCCATGACGGGATTAAAGTTGCGGGAGGTACCCTGGTAGACGCAGTTGCCGTACCTGTCTGCCCGATAAGCCCGCACCAGGGCGAAATCGGCTTTAAGGGGATATTCCAGGATGTGTTCACGTCCGTCAATGACGCGTTTCTCCTTGTCCTGCTCCATCACCGTACCGGCCCCGGTAGGGATAAAAAATGCCCCGATACCCGCCTTAGCCGCCCGGATTCTCTCCGCCAGCGTGCCCTGAGGTACCATCTCGACCTCCAGTTCACCGGTTTCCCATTGCTGCCACAGAGGGGTTTGCGTACCGGCCTGGCGCAGACCGGGAAAAGCGCAGACCACCTTTTTTACCTGCCTGTTCTGAATCAGGATACCGCCATCATCGTAATCGGGAGGGGTCTTGCGGAAGGGCTTGCTGCCCTCCGGGGCGCGGCCGTACCCCGGGGTATTGGCGACGAGGGTGAGGTTCCTGGCGCCCTGTCTTTCCAATGCTCGCAGCAGGTGGGTGGGGGTGCCGTTGGCGGGGCCGAAGCCTCCCATAAAGACAACGGCGCCATCGAAGACATCGGCGATGGCTTCGTCAAAACCGGCGACGACTTTGTTTATCATAAAGGCCTCCTTACACCCGTGATGGAATTCAATCTGGTTCGCCCGAAGTCTCGCTAGGTAAAAGTGATTTATTACAAGAAGGGCACCAATATGGATCAATTGCTTGGCTTTTAGTATCCCATCTATCGCCTTTGCTGTTTGCGACGATTCCGGAGGCATCGGTTATTTCACATTCTATTGGTATGGTAGTGACATGCCCTATTAAGCCTTTATGGTTGCATACGCTACAAATTTTGTTAGAATATATTTGTAACTGCTTTGTATTGAAGGCTCCAAAAAATGGTTTCATTGAATTACCCCTCGCCTTAATCCTCTCCCCTTGCGGGGGCTTTGTATTAAAAGTATTTTTAATGTCACCCTGAGCGGAGCGAATGGTCTCGGAGAAACGGAGTCTGTGAGTATCATCCCCGGCCCTGCCCCGAGATTCTTCGTCGCTTCGCTCCTC
>CAYVPT010000478.1:0-1691 GCA_964453865.1 uncultured Dehalococcoidaceae bacterium | reverse complement strand
CGCGAGATTACGGTGGGAGTGAATAAAGCGGGGATAATTCTACTCGGAGGCCTGAACCCTATAGCGGTTGTCGAAGAAACCGGCATCGAAGCTGATAACTTGGCGATGAGCACGGTCATGGAATACCAGGACCTGGTCAATTTTCATGATGCCGTGATTGATTACCGGGACCTGGTGAGGGTCTGGCAGGTTTCTGTCTGAAATCACACGTTCAAAGCGTATTAAGATGATTATAAGAAAAGGAGTAGAGAAAACCATGAACCTGCAACGACCCAATGCCAATGATGCTACCCGTACTGCCAATCGCTCCCGGAACGTATCGCCGATGAGCGGAATCTGTACCCGCTGTATCGACGGTTGTACCGGTAACTGCGAAGTCTTTAAGGCAACCTTCCGCGGTCGGGAGTTGATATATCCCGGACCGTTCGGCGAGATTACCGCCGGAGGTGATAAAGACTATCCCGTGGACTACTCCCACCTGAATATCCAGGGGTATGCCCTGGGTGCCAGAGGTCTGCCCGAGGGCGTCGTCGGCGACCCTGATACGGCCACCTTCCCTTCGGTCAGCACCGAGACTGATTACGGCTGGGATATTAAGGTCAAAATGAAAGTGCCTATCTTTACCGGCGCCCTGGGCTCCACCGAGATTGCCCGTAAGAACTGGGAACATTTCGCGGTGGGCGCGGCCATCAGCGGCGTGACCCTGGTCTGCGGCGAGAACACCTGCGGCATCGACCCCAGGCTGGAGCGCGATGCCAAGGGCAAAGTGACACTGGCGCCCGATATGGACCGGCGTATCGAGACCTACCGGCGTTACCACCAGGGCTACGGCGAAATCCTGGTGCAGATGAACGTTGAGGATACCCGACTCGGCGTGGCCGAATACGTCCACAAGAAGCATA
Organism: uncultured Dehalococcoidaceae bacterium; assembly: GCA_964453865.1. Lineage (GTDB taxonomy): Bacteria > Chloroflexota > Dehalococcoidia > Dehalococcoidales > RBG-16-60-22 > CAYVPT01. The sequence goes on along the minus strand of CAYVPT010000478.1, from coordinate 789 downwards.
ATCTGGAGACCATCGAGCTGAAATGGGGGCAGGGCGCCAAGTGTATCGGCGGGGAGATTAAAGTAAACAGTCTGGAGAGGTCTCTGGAACTCCAGAAACGCGGCTATATCGTTACGCCGGACCCGTCCAGTCCGGTTAACCAGGCGGCCTTTAAAGACGGCGCCATAAAGGAATTCGAGAGGCACAGTCGACTCGGCTTTATCGGGGAAGAGGAGTTCTACGCCGAGGTCAAGCGACTGCGTGATATCGGTTTCAAGCGTATTACCCTGAAAACGGGCGCTTACGGACTGCGTGAGCTGGCGATGGCTATCAAGTGGAGCTCCCGGGCTAAAATTGACCTGTTGACCATTGACGGCGCTCCCGGCGGCACGGGGATGAGCCCGTGGCGTATGATGGAAGAATGGGGCATGCCCAGCCTTTACCTCCACGCCGCCGCCGCTGAGTTCTGTCAGAAGCTGGCCGATAAGGGTGAGAGGGTACCGGATATTGCGTTTGCAGGAGCTTTCAGCAGCGAGGACGGCGTTTTCAAGGCTTTGGCCCTCGGCGCACCGTTCGTAAGGGCGGTCTGCATGGGCCGCGCCCTGATGATTCCGGGCATGGTAGGCAAGAACATCGCGCTGTGGCTCAAGGACGGCAAGCTGCCCAACACCGTCGGCCAATACGGCTCAACCGTAGAGGAAATTTTTGTCAACTATGAGGATGTCAAGAACATCGTCGGCTCTCAAGAAATTAAGAATATCCCGCTGGGAGCCATCGGCATCTACAGCTACAGCGAGAAGATAAGGGTAG
>CAYVPT010000477.1:0-1700 GCA_964453865.1 uncultured Dehalococcoidaceae bacterium | reverse complement strand
CCGGCCGGTTTTCACCTTGAAATCGGCGGGAATATCCGGCCGCTGCCCGATGGCGCCGATGATAACATCATATTCCGCATCGAACTCGCTGCCCTTGATGGGAACCGGCCGGCGGCGTCCGCTGGCATCCGGCTCACCGAGTTCGTTCCGGTTGCAGGTCATAACGAGATGTCCGGATTCCTGCCGGACCTTGAGATGACCGGTGAGAAATTCAATATTTATCTTTTCTTCCAGGGCCGCTTCCACTTCCTCAGGGCTGGCCGGCATTTCGGCGCGGGTACGGCGATAGATAATAGTCACGTTCTCGGCGCCCAGGCGCAGGGCGACGCGGGCGCTATCGATAGCCACATTGCCGCCGCCGATGACGGCTACTCTCTTGCCCATAGCCACCTGTTTACCGAGATTTACGTCCCTCAGGAACGACGCACCATCGTAAACGCCGGGAAGATTTTCACCTTCGACGCCCAGAGTTATACCTTTGTGCGCTCCGGGAGCCAGGAATACCGCCTCGTAGCCCTGCTCAAAAAGGCTGTCGACGGACTCAATTTTTGTATTTAGCTTTATCTCGACACCGGCCTCTTTGATAACATCGATTTCACCGTCGAGGACTTCCTGGGGCAGCCGGTAGTCCGGAATGCCGACACGCATCATCCCGCCGGCTTTGCTGAATTGCTCGAACACGGTGACGGTATGTCCTGCTTTAGCCAGGTAATAACCGGCTGTCAGTCCCGCCGGACCCGAGCCGACAATAGCCACTTTTTTATCGGTAGGCGGGTGCTTGCGGGCATTGACTTTCCACGCCCCGGAGTCGCGGTCAGCCACGAAACGCTTTAAAAACTTGATAGAAATGGGTTCGTTAAGGGCGCTGCGCCGGCAGGCTTCCTCGCAGGGGTGGATACAGACACGACCCAGCGCGCCCGGGAAGGGCACCTTCTCCCGGATTATCGCCAGCGCTTCCTGGTATTTTCCTTCGCCAGTCAAATAAACGTAGAGGGGTACGTTAATACCGGCCGGACAGGCATCCTTACAGGGCACCGAGAGTGATTCACCCGACGCACATTCTGGCTTGTATTCCGCACCCACGTCCATCAAAGCCCCGGTGGGACAATCCTCGACACAGGCGCCGCAGAAACGACACCCCGATTCCTGGAGGGGTCGGTCGTAAGCGGTACCGGCGACCGTTTCGAAACCCCGCCTGGCAAAGCTGACGGCTCCGATTTCCCGGGTATCGGCACACATCTGCACACAGCGTCCGCAGAGGATACAGAGATTATAATCGCGCCGCAGCAGCGGTTCACGGCTGTAATCCACGGGTAATTCCCTGGACCGGTAGGGAATAGTCATTTCTTCAACGCCGATATAGTCCACTATGCGCTGCAGTTCACATTGCCCGTTATTGGGGCAACTAACGCAGCGCTCGGTGACGTTCACGTGACGCAGGCAGATATCATAGGGACTGCAGCGCTTGCGTCGGTGGCAGGTCAGACAGGCATTGGGGTGCTCGGTGAGGATAAGCTGTAAAAAGGCCCGCCTTAATTCCTGGAGCTGTTGAGTATTGGTGGTCACTTTCATACCTTCGGTAGCCGGTGTGGTGCAGGAAGTGGGCAGGCCGCGCATGTTCTCTATATATAGTATGGAGTTGCGTCTTGATGGGTATGTGTGTTTGTAAGGGTGTTTTTATAGGTTGTGGATTTATATTT
>CAYVPT010000476.1:0-1700 GCA_964453865.1 uncultured Dehalococcoidaceae bacterium | reverse complement strand
CCGAGGCAAAAGCCTTCCGTCGGTGTAATGTAGAGAAATAGCTTACCGCGAAACGGTGCGCCTCGTCCCGGAGACGCTGCAGAAGCTGCAGGCCGGGGGAAGACTTCGGCAACACCACTGCTTCCTTACGCCGGGGGATGAAAATCTCCTCGTTTTCCTTGGCCAGGCTGGCTATGGCTACCTCTACACCGGATTCTTTCAGCGCTGATAACGCGGCGTTTAACTGCCCTTTACCGCCATCAATGAGAATCAGATCAGGCTGTAGCGCCCAGGTATCTTTGGCAGAAGACCCGGCCTTGCCGGCATGCTTGAACCTCCTCAACAGTACCTCCTGCAGCATGGCGTAGTCGTTGGCGCCTTCCACCGTCTTGATTTTAAATCGTCGGTAGTGGGCTGGTTTCGGCTTCCCTTTTTCAAAGACGACCATACTCCCCACCGCCGATTTCCCCTGAATATTGGAGATATCGTACGCCTCCAGGCGTTGCGGGGAGCTTTTCAATTTAAGCTCCTTTTCAATTTCATCCAGAGCGTCATCCGGCGATTTAGCCGTCGTCATCGCCTTTATCTTTAGTTGTTCCAGGCCCTGCCGGGCATTCTCGGCGGCAATCTCCACCAGTTGCTTCTTCACGCCGCGGCGCGGCACCTGAATCTCGACCCCCTTACCGCGTCGATTTTTCAGCCACTCCTTGATAACAAGCTTTTCCTCCACAGGATACTGGAGGAGCAACAGCGGCGGAATCTGGGGGCAGGAAGAATAATAATGCTTGATAAAACTTGTCATGATTTGCTTCGGTTCTTCCTGGCGCGTGCCCTGGAGGAGGAAACTCTCGCGACCGGTCAGCTTGTTGCTCCGTATAAACAATACCTGTACATAGGCCTGGTCGCCATCCTGCACGAAAGCTATCACATCCTCTTCGCCCCGGATGACGGCGGCTATCTTCTCACCCTCGATGACTTCATGTATCGCCTGGATTTCGTCCCTCAATAAAGCCGCCTTTTCAAAGTCCATGGCTCCGGAGGCTTTGTCCATTCTGGCTTTAAGCTCACGCACCACCCGGTCCTGTTTCCCCTCCAGGAAAAGCACTGTCTCTTCAATTACCTGGGCGTACTCTTTCCGGCTCACCGCTCCCGTACAGGGAGCCAGGCAGTGCCCCAGGTGATACTCCAGGCAGGGACGCGGCGCCTTGCCGGTAATCGCCTTGGAACACATACGGAAGGGGAAGATATGCTGTATTACGTGGAGGGTCCGTTTGACCGACTTGGAACTGGAAAACGGTCCGAAGTAGCGGCCGCCGTCCTGTTCAAAACGGCGGGTGACGTATACGCGGGGCCACTCCTCATTAATGTCTACCTTCAGATAAGGAAACGTCTTGTCGTCCTTAAGACTGACGTTGTAGCGGGGGTGGTATTGCTTGATGAAATTAAGCTCCATAATGAGAGCTTCCTGCTCCGAGGTAGCGATGTAAAAGTCGATATCGGCTATCCGGGAGACCATGCGCTGTATCTTGGGGGTAAGCTTATGGGTAGATTGAAAGTATGACCTGACGCGGTGGTGGAGGTCGGCAGCTTTACCCACGTAAAGAATCGTCCTCTCGGCGTCTCTCATCAGGTAGACACCGGGACGGTGGGGCAATCGCTCGAGCTGCTCCTCTATCAGACGGCTGGCCACTTTTACTCCCCGGTTAACAACCTAAGAATAT
>CAYVPT010000475.1:0-1702 GCA_964453865.1 uncultured Dehalococcoidaceae bacterium | reverse complement strand
TGGACGCTGTCGACATCAACGCTCTTATCGCTGAGGTTATCAATCAGCTGAGTCCCCAGGCGGAGAGACAGCAGCTCTCTGTAAAAACGCAACTTGCCCCTGACCTGCCGGCTGTCCGGGCTGACGCCGGGAGAGTAAAACAGGTGATTATCAATCTGGCTCACAACGCCATTAAATTCACACCTCCAGAAGGCAACATCACTATTTCGTCGCGTTATGATGATAAGTATGTGACTATCGACGTGAAAGATACCGGTGCGGGTATTTCCAGGAGAGATTTGCCGCATATTTTCGAGCGCTTCTATAAAACCGACAGGGCCCGCTCCAGAGGCGGCACCGGCATGGGGCTGGCTATCGCCAAGCACGTGGTCGAAGCCCACGGGGGGAGCATCCGGGCGCAGAGCCAGGAAGGCAAAGGTTCGACACTGAGTTTTAGCCTGCCCCGCCAAACGCCTTCCGGCTAGCAACCAAAATTTAACAAAACTTTAACAAAGCCTTAAACCGCCCTTAAAGTTCACCGTTTAAAATGAAACTAGATTGAATAACAAGGAAGTTTAAGGCTTTAAATTTTAAGAGCACCACGTAATAGCACAATTTATCAGCGACAAAGCCGCTGTTCATGCATAAAAAAATTCAGGAGGAAGAATTGCACATCAGAAAGTCCATAAAATGGTTCGTATTACCCTTAATCGCCTTGATTACCGTCGTCGTGTTTGTTGGCAGCTGTGATAACAGTGCCTCGACTACACCCGCAACTGCCGGTGGTACGGAGCTATCCGGCTCCATCAATATAATCGGCTCCAACACGGTGACGCCGCTTTCCACCGTCTGGGCGGAAGAGTTCATGGTAATGCATCCCAAAGTAAGTATCGGTGTGAGCGGGCCCGGCTCCGGGGCGGGCATTGCCGCCCTGATAAACGGCACCACTGATGTCTGCCAGGCTTCGCGTAAGATAAAGCAAAAAGAGATTGACGAGGCTAAAGCCAATGGTATTGAAACCTATGAAATTCAGGTAGCTACCGATGCCCTTTGCGTGGTGGTAAATCCTGCCAATCCCGTCTCGGAACTAACGATTGTTCAGCTATCGGCTATCTACACCGGCAAAATAACCAACTGGAATGAAGTCGGCGGTAACGACACTACGATTGTCGTCCTCTCCCGCGATACCAACTCCGGCACCCATGTCTTCTTCAAGGAACACGTGGTACAGATGAAAGGATTGGATTCGGAGGATAAAAGTCTTGAGTACGGACCGAAAGTCCTGTTCCTCCCCTCCACCGAAGAAGGTATCTCCGAGGTTGCTAGAAATCCCAACGCTATATTCTATCCGGGACTGGGATACGTTACCGATGAGGTCAAAATACTGGCTATCAGGAAAACCGTCGATGATGCCGGTGTGCTGCCCAGCGTGGCTACAGCCCTGGACGGCACTTATCCGGTCGCCAGGCCGCTGCTTTTCTACACCAACGGTACTCCCGGCGGGGTTATCAAGACCTTCATCGATTACTGCCTCTCTGCCGAGGGGCAGGCTAAAGTTACCGAAGTCGGCTACGTACCGTTAAAGTAACAGCATTAAGCAGAATAATGAAATTACGGCGTAACACACACGAAGCTAATGCCATTGCCGTGCCGGCCGGTGGGCTGGGACGGCGGTGGCGTTTGGGCGAAAAGTTTATCGAAGGCTGGATTTATTTAGCCGGAC
>CAYVPT010000474.1:0-1709 GCA_964453865.1 uncultured Dehalococcoidaceae bacterium | reverse complement strand
GACTACCTTTTTTAAGAGCCAGTCGCCGGTTATGCACGGTCAGAACTTCGCATAGCTCCTTGAACTGGTAGGGCGCCCCGAAGATAAAGACCTTTTGTCCCTCATCGGTGGATTGCCGTATATTATCTATAAGTTTCAGGTAGTTAGCTTCTCTTCGACCGATTACCTCAGACTGTAGCGCTTCAATTAGCTGTCGTTCTTCATCCGTCCGGGCGCCGCGTTGCAGACAGCGCAATGCTGTGCCGGTTATATCCATATCGTAAAGGAAATAATGCCGACGGAACAGCGGGGCTAGCTCCTCGATGAGAACCTGGTTACCCATCCTGCCATGGTGGAAGCCGAGGAAAGCGGCGTCGAAATCGGGCAGCCCCTTTTTACCGGCCAGCTGGGCAAAGGCATCCTGCGGCATCAGCCGGATGGCCGATTTCAGCAATTTGCCAGACAAGGCACTCTTAACCATCCGGCGGGCCAAAAGAGGGGCCAGGCAGGCGATGTTGGCTGTTTTTGATAGTTCCCAATCTTGTTTGTCACGGGGAACGAAGGAAAAGGCCCCCGATGTACCGGAGCTGTAGACGACATGAATGCCGACCGAACCCAGGCACTCTATCCAGTCGTCGATTGATTTCACTCCCGATACGTCCAATTCAATGCGTCTGTGGTAAATACTCGATAGCCATTGTGTCATCCTGCCGAAGTCGCCATCGTCAAGCCAGGACTGTTCGTAGCTCTTGAAGATATCGGCGGAGAACATAAGCTTCCTCTTAATGATCTCGATATCGGTGTCTTCGCCGTATCCTTCTTCCCCGGCCAGCTTCCGGTAAGCCGGGATATCCCTGAAGTAATGTGCGTGATTGAGACGAATGGCTTCACGACGTAGCTCTTTAGCCCGGGCAAGTCCGCCCTTACCTCCCGAAGCCCACGCCTGGGACGTTTTTATAAGCTCATCCTGAATTGCTCTTAATCGTTTCATTATGCCATTACCTGCTTTAACTGTTGACATACCCAGCCCCTATCACATTCAGGTAGGCCGGGCTGATACATCGACTTTAATAAAAACAGCATTATCCGGTGTTGTCAAGTTCTCATCGCCGATGACATTTCCGACCGGTACCAAGCTAAAAGTTATCCTGCTAATCCCTAGGCTAATTAGATGGCGGTATCTTAGAGGGATATAGTGCGTTCGGATAAATAGGCTGGGTTCGCTTTTATCCGTTTCCGGTCATATATTCAATGTGGATTTATTATCATATTTGATGAGCCTCGTGGAAATGGTGTCCCGTACGTCTTTTATTATTTCGCTGCTATTGCTGGTGATGGTAAGGGTTGAGTAAATTTCAATCACCTCCACCACGTATAACACTACTTACACGCAGGAGTTGAAACTAACCAACTGAAAAGGCACTTTTTCCACTGGTACACGTAACTACGCTATATTACCCAACCGAAGGAATAAGGAATTACCGGCAGAAGCCAGGGAGCGGTAAAGACTCCCATGATTACACCGATGATAATTGCCTGCTTTCTTTCTAGCTTCAGATAAGAATAGGAAAGGGCGGCATTGACCGCGGCTATCATGACTATCGGTAGGAGCAGCCAGGCGAACTGCAGCTCCCGGGACACAGCCGGTGCCCACACCGCGGATTTGCCGAGGTCCATGTCCCAGGTCAACTCGAAGTAAGCCCAGTCGATGATGAAACCAAGCACGGTGA
>CAYVPT010000473.1:0-1730 GCA_964453865.1 uncultured Dehalococcoidaceae bacterium | reverse complement strand
GGTTCATAGGGGTCGGTGATGATTCTGGTTCCGTCATCCGCGGTAATGAGAAAAGAAGCATGTCCCAGCCATTTGATTTTCATTGGGCTCCTCCTTATTTTTTACTTACTTTTTACCATAGATATAACGAGGTTCACCAGTGTCCTTACCGGGACGCCGGTAGCGCCTTTAACCTGATAGCCTTTTTCCTTGTTGGTTTCATAGGTGCCGGCGATATCCAGGTGTACCCACGGTATGCCGCCGACGAAATCCTCGAGGAACTTGGCGGCGGTAATGGCCCCGCCATATCTGTTGCCGATGTTCTTGATGTCGGCGAAATCGCTCTTAAGCTGCTCCCGGTATTCGGCGTACATCGGCAGCTCCCACATCAGCTCCCCGGTCTCTTTCCCGGCGGCGATTATTTTAGACATCAGCGAATTATTGTTGCCGAAGGCGCCGGTACAAAGCGTACCCAGCGCTACCCGGCAGGCCCCGGTGAGGGTCGCCACGTCGATGACTGCCTTAGCGCCGAGTTTCTTGGCATAGCTTAAAGCATCGGCCAGGATCAGGCGTCCCTCGGCGTCCGTATTGAGCACTTCGATTGTCTTGCCGTTCATGGCCGTGATAATATCACCGGGTTTCATGGCCGTGCCGCTGGGCATATTTTCCGCGGCAGGTATCAGGGCGGTAACGTTAATCTTCGACTTGAGCCGGGCGATGGCCATCATAGCCGCCATAACCGAGGCTCCCCCCGCCATGTCCCCTTTCATGTCATCCATGTAATCTGATGGTTTTATATTGATACCGCCGGAATCGAAAGTGATGCCCTTACCCGCCAGCACTATATCGATTTTCCCGGAAGTACCGCCTTTATAATTGAGGACGATAAACCGGGGCGGCTGCTGGCTGCCCAGGGAAACCCCGAGCAGTCCTCCCATACCCAGTTCCTGCATCTTCTCTTTCTCGAATACTTCCACTTCGAGGCCGTATTTTTCCGCTATCTGCCGGGCGGCCCCGGCCATATCGCTGGGCGTCATGAAGTTGGAAGGTTCGTTGACCATGTCCCGCGCCCAGTTGGCGGCTTCGGCCAGAATCTTTCCCTTCTCGATAGCCCCGTCCATCCGCCTTTTTCCCTTACCGACTATCTTAATATTCTTAATCTCACCACGCTTACTTTCTTTCTTGGTGATGTGGCGTTTGAAAGTATAGAGCCCGAGTAACGCACCCTCGGTGGCTGCCTGGACGGCGTCTTCGAGCGTTATGCGTTTCACACCAGCCCCCGGCACGGTACTGGTTCTACTGGCAACCCCCCTCCCCCTCAGATAGCGAAGAGTATGGCCAACGACGCCGCGTATTCTATCGGTAGTGAGTTCCCTTTTCTTCCCCAGTCCCGCAATCACTATCCGACTCGCCGGCAGTCTGCCCAGGCTGTGTATCATGGTGACTTCATTGAGCTTGCCCTTGATGTCGCCCTGTTTGATAAGCTGCGTTATGGCGCCGTCCAGGGCTTTATCCACGGCGGCGGCCTCACCCTCCGGCTCTTTCACTCCCTCGTAATGGTAAACTACAATAGCATCGGTCTTTATCTTTAGAATATCCCCGGTGGCGGCTTTTATTTCCATTCTCTCGAGTCTCCTTTCAATTCTTCCCCTCAACCCACCCGTTAATTATCACTGTCATTATCATACAAAAAAAACAAGGGGAGCGCTACTGCCCCCCTTTGACCCACCCCCCAGCGGAACATATCTTTT
>CAYVPT010000472.1:0-1737 GCA_964453865.1 uncultured Dehalococcoidaceae bacterium | reverse complement strand
GTCCGAAGCCAAGTTACCGCCTCGCCGCCCCGATTATCTCGCCGAGTTTCTTTATCCCCTCTTTTTCCATGAAGCCTTCGATGCCTTCCAGCACCTCGAGGCTGGCCCGGGGATTGCTGTACGTGGCCGAGCCCACCTGGACGGCGCTCGCTCCGGCCATGATGAACTCCAGCGCGTCCCGGGCGGTGGCAATGCCCCCGCATCCGATAACCGGTATATCCACCAAACCGGCGACTTCATAGACTAAAGCTAAGGCGACCGGTTTTATAGCCGGACCTGAAAGACCGCCGGCGCTATTCTCTAAAGACGGACGCCGCGCCTCAATGTCTATCGCCATGCCAGTAACGCTGTTAATGAGCGATATGGCATCGGCGCCGGCACCGGCTACAGCCCGGGCCACCCCCGCAATATCCCCGGTATTCGGGGTCATTTTTACAATTACCGGTAAAGACGTGGCAACCCTGACCGCAGCGGTCGCCCTGGCGGCGGCATCCGGATTGGCCCCGAAAGCGGCACCGCCAGTCTTTACGTTAGGACAGCTTACGTTGACCTCGATACCACTGATACCGTCAACACCGTCTAGCATTTCAGCCAGCTTGCCGTATTCTTCAATGGTATCCCCGGCGATATTAACGATAACCGGCACCCGCCACCCCGCCCAGATTGGGGCTTTTTCCTTGATTAATCCCTGAACGCCGATATTTTGCAGTCCGATGGAGTTGATGACGCCGGAGGCTGTCTCTATCAGGCGCGGTTGCGGATTCCCCTCCCGGGATTCCAGGGTGGTGCCTTTGCAGACAATAGCCCCCAGCCTTTGAATATCGAAAAACTCGGCGTATTCCGTACCGTAGCCGAAGGTGCCGGACGCGGTCATGACGGGATTATTCAGGAGTAATCCCTTTTTGTTTTTCGGGGCTAACTGCACCGAAAGGTCTGAGGGCATTTCATCTTCCTGTCTGGCTTCTGGCTGAAAGCTTACCAGACAACCCGTTGCTGTTGCAAGTGGTTTGGGTGCTAACACTCAATCGAAACAGGTATTCACCCGATTGTCACTTGGTACGAGGGGATGTATCCTGCTGTACAGGTATCAGTGATGAAAGCAACGCCAGCTCTAGATCAAAAAATACCACTTGGCTACAAGGTAAAGCGACTTCGCATTAGTAGTCTTCTTACACAACAGGAAGTGGCTGACCTGGCCGGTGTTTCCCGGGAGCAGGTGGACCTGTTCGAGCGGAATTTGCCTTTACCGCTGGACTGCAAGCGCCGGATACTCCGGGAATTGTGGGCGATAAAATTCAAGAAGTGACGCTTTTGGCGCCACTTCTTGGTTCCGGGTTGACGTGAAGGAAACTCACGTAGCCAGATACCCTGTTTTTGTTATTACCCTCCACCGGTAATACCCATGTACGCGTTTTTCCTTTTCAGGCCGCACTGCGTCAGTGCAGGTTCACGTACTGGGTTATCCGACTCGGGATGGTTCTTTCAAAAGATAGGACCGGGCCGTCCGGAGGCTTGATCTCGAGGGCAAAGCTATCGTAAGACCCGATACTGACGTTACCGGATGTAGGCATAATCACCGTCATCTGGAACAGCTCGTTGGGGTCGAGGAGATAGTCGTCGTTCCCGAAGCTCAACCTCTCTATTGTCCAGTTAATTGAAGGCAGATAGTGGTCGGCGTCGCTGTAAGAGATAACCAGCGGGCTGATGTTGGCCGATGAAGGGCTGAAGTCCACCGGG
>CAYVPT010000471.1:0-1743 GCA_964453865.1 uncultured Dehalococcoidaceae bacterium | reverse complement strand
CTGCTCCTCCTTCCCCCTTGTTGATAGATTCGTTTTGTTCCCCACTTCATCCTATCTACCTCACTCCCTGGCCCCCTCTCCTTCAAAGGAGAGGGGGAAGGTTCTGGGAAGAGGGGCTGACGCCCCTCTTAGACGCCCTCCTTTATATTTAGGGTTCACTCCTCTTAAACTCCCCGCTTACCACTTCAACAGATTAATGTTATTAATATCGATATCGGCCAGGCCGCGGAAGATAGCCAGAATAATCGCCAGTCCGACGGCCACCTCGGCGGCGGCGACGACCATGACAAAAATGGCGAAGACCTGGCCCGTCAGCAGCAGCGGCACGATGTAGCTGGAGAAGGCGATAAGGCTGATGTTTACCGCGTTGAGCATCAGCTCGATGCACATCAGGATAATCACGGCGTTACGCTTGGTCAGCGCGCCGTAGAGGCCGATGCAGAAAAGCACCGCCGACAGTACCAGATAATGTTCCAGACCGATGGTCACTTGTCCTTCTCCCTTGCAATAACAATGGCGCCTATAATCGCCGCCAGTATGAGGGTTGCCGCAATCTCTACCGGCAGGATAAAGCCATGCTCACTGAATAATTTGGCTGCCAGCGGCATCGTGGTCGGCGTCATGGGCGCTTCGGCGGCTATCTGCCAGGGACTGGCGGTTACCGTATATATCATCAGTCCCAGTAAAATCGCGGCGACGAGAAAGGCGGGGAATCTCATTTTAAGACTGGACGGGCTGCCGTGCGTAACCTCGCGGGTCATCATGATAGCCAGGATAATCAGCACCGATATGGCGCCGACGTACACCAGAATCTGTACCGCCGCCAGGAAATCGGCGCTGAGGGTGAGGTAGAGACCGGCCACGGTGACAAAGCAGAGGACCAGGGCAAGGGCGGCGCGGAAAATGTTACGCAGGAACACCACGCCCAAGGCGGCGATGACGACGACTACAGCCATAATCCAGAATGCCGCTGCCAGTCCCATTATTTCCTCTTCTCCGTTATTTTATCCACGAGCAGGGTCTGCTTGGGTAATTTCTCGGCGACTTCAGGGTGGAAATAGCCGCTGGCGGGTCTCTCCGGCGATTCCAGTAAAGCGTCATCAGCCTGTACCAGATCGCCGCGGCGGTACTGCGCCCGTTCATAAGAATAACCCATGAACAGGGCGTCGTAGGGGCACGCCTCGACGCAGAGCCCGCACTGGATGCAGTAGCCGGTATCCACCCGATATGTTTCCACCTCGTATTTATTGTCCGCAATGTTGGTAGACGTAACGATTTCGATAGCGCCCTGGGGGCAGGACTTGGCGCAGGTGCCGCAGCCGGTACACTTAACGCGACTCCAGATAAGCTCATTGCCGCGTATCCGGCGTGAAACGTTAAGCCGCTGCTGGGGGTACTGGCTGACTACCGGGTGACGCAGCAGGTAGCTGATGGTCACCGTCAGACCCTTCAGCATACCCAGTCCGAAACGTTCAAACTTCAAGTCGACCCCATCCTAACTTAAAGAATTTAGACCATAATAGAACGAGTACTACCATGAGGACGATATTTATAATAACCATTGTCCAGGGTAAGGCATCCGGCCAGACCAGCACCTGTATGGCGGTAATGAACAGGTTGATGAGTGCCAGCGGGAAAAGGAACTTCCAGGCCAGAGCCATCAACTGGTCGATGCGCACGCGCGGGAGAGTGGTCCTCGTCCAGACCATAACGAAGAAAACGATGAGCGTCTTGATGAGGAAC
>CAYVPT010000470.1:0-1748 GCA_964453865.1 uncultured Dehalococcoidaceae bacterium | reverse complement strand
AAGGAATGGGTATGCCTATCAGCAACATTATAAGCATGATAGACACGCATATAATTGCGGCAACCGTAGCGTCCATAAAGCTCCGGAACTAGACTGATATGATTACATTAAGACCAGAATAACCCAACCTCACCGTATATCTCATTTATACAGTTTCTATCTTCACTTTTCCCCTGCGGACAAACATCGCGATGCCAAAATACAGTTTGGTTATCAGTACGAGGCATAAAACGATATAACCGATGGGAATGATTATCTTTATGGGGAACAGGGGCACTTTCCATGCCGTCATGGTCACGGCGCCGATCTTCAGAGAGTACATTGCCGCGGCAAAACCCTGCCAGGCGAACATAGTGCAGACAAATAGACCTGCTACAGGGGCAACTATATTCAAGACGAAATGCCGGGCGCGATCTGGGATACGGTTACTGACGAAGTCGACTCGTATGTTTCTATCATATCGCTCCACGGCTGCGACTGCCAGAACAAAAGACCACAGTAAGAACATGGTACTGATTTCATAAGAATAGGGCTCCGGGCTATGTAAAAAGTAGCGCCTAAATACGCCGTAGGTGGATGTAAAGACCATAAGCACTATCATTACCCCGCTGATAACCAGCAGGAAACGGGTCAGGCGATCGATTATATAGTCGGGGGTGTATTCAGACTTTTTTTTCAAATCCACTACCTTGGTATGCTTATAACGCTGTTAATCTTGCCCGCAGGATAGCCAGCCCGTCAAATATGCTATTTGGCTTAACCCGGGTTTACAGCTCTGCCATATTAATCGACGCGCCCTCTGGAACCAGGAAGCGAACCGGCACGATGTCATGCGCCCCACTATCTATCTTTGTAAGGGTACTTCTCGTTTGCCTCTTCAGCCAGTTGTCTCAGCTTTGCCCCGATTTCTCCTCCTTTATCCAGCTCCTCGTTAGTGTAAGACATGACGAGTTCTTGCCATTTATCACGTTCTGCTTTGGGTAGATAATATACATCAATGCCCATGGCCCTGATTTCCTCTGGGTCGGTCTTATCGTATCCGATAAATAGATCATTGTATTCTTTGCAGGTAGTCGCCACTTCTTCCAGCAGTATATTCTGGATATTCGCGGGCATTTTATTCCACACGTCAAGGTTAATTGTATATCCATTCATGCCGCTCTCACTGTATAATACGGTAACGTAATTGATTACGTCGGTCATTTTCATATTTATGGTTCCATGAAGTCCATTCATTGCACCATCGACTACGTTTTTCTCCAGCGCACCGTACAATTCTACCCACATGATTACCTGAGAGCCGGCGCCCCACTGGTCCACCATATATGCCAGCGGCGCATCTATGGCTCCTATCAGCAGGTTCTTCCAGTCATCCAGTATTTTAACAGGTTTGTTTCCGACGTAATCCATGCCGCCCGTACAAAAGGCACCTAAGGGTTTGGCGTTAAACGTTTCCTCAAACACCGGACCGTACAGTGTTACTAACTCATCTTGGATAGCCGCAAAACCCTCTACTGAATCGAATGAAAATGGTAGAGCTATAAGGCCAAGCCGAGAGTCTTGAAAGGTAAAAATAGGCCATCCGATGGCGGCTATTTCCGCAGCACCCGTCCTCACGGCATCGAAATATTCAGGTACCTTTGCCAGCGTTTCACTGGGGAAAACCTTGATGACATAGTCACCCCCGGCCCGTTGATTAAACCTTTCGGCTAGAGCCTCGTCTTTTATTACAAGCTGGTCGCCCGGAG
>CAYVPT010000469.1:0-1758 GCA_964453865.1 uncultured Dehalococcoidaceae bacterium | reverse complement strand
CGGCCAGTCTCGTCATCCCCATCATCATCGTTATCATGACGATCAGCGGCGGCATGCAATTGGGGAAAACGTGACTGAACATAATCCGCAGGCTGCCGGCTCCTATCGAGTGCTCCGCCAGAATATAGTCGTTTTCCTTCACGGAGAGGGCCTGTCCGCACATCAATCGGGCATACCCCGGCACCAGGGCGATGCCCAGCGCTATCATGACGTTTCTCAAACCCCCGCCGAGCAGCGCCGCGATAACCAGCGCCAGCAATATCATGGGAAAAGCCATCAGCGCGTCCATGACACGCATGATAACCGCATACACCCAGCGGCCGAAATACCCGGCCAGCAGACCCAGCACCATGCCGACCACGGCGGCAATGCCGAGGGCTATCACGCCGACCATCAACGTGGTGCGCGAAGCGTAGATGATCCGGCTCAGGGTGTCTCTCCCCAGCGTGTCAGTCCCCAGCCAGTGCTGCCAGGAAGGCTCTTCCAGCAGCAGGTCGTAGTTTGTCTCGTAGGGGTCGTAGGGGGCCAGCCAGGGTGCAAAGGCGGCTGTCAGCAGGAAAATAACCACGATAACCAGTCCGAACAACACCAGGCCGCGGCTTAAAAAGACCCTGGTGGTGCGCCGGAACTCGCTGACGCGCGGCGGCGCTTCCGTTAGACCCGTCGTTATCCTGTTATCTCCCGATGTCATTACCGAAATTTATCCTATACGTATTCTGGGGTCGAGCCATCCGTAGGAAATATCGACGATAAGATTGGTTAAAATTATACCGGCTGCTATTATTAAGGTAACACCCTGGGTTACAGCGTAATCGTGGTTCTGTACGGAAGCTATCACCAGCCTGCCCATGCCGGGAATGGCAAAGACGGATTCTATCAGCACCGAGCCGCCGAGGATACCCCCAAGTCCTAGGCCGGATAGCGTGACAATCGGTATCAGGCCATTTTTAAGGGCGTGTTTCGTGATTACTAATCGTTCTTTTAGTCCCTTCGACCAGGCGGTGCGGATGTAATCCTGCTGCATGACTTCAAGCATACTCGAGCGTGTCTGGCGAGCTGTCGAGGCGATTGGGAATAATGCCAGGCAGATAACCGGCATGACAAGCTGTCGGGTGTTCAGCCAGAAATCTTCAAATGGCGAGGTGTAGCCGTAAGTCGGCAGCCAATCCAGCCATAGAGAAAATACATACAACATGATAATGCCCAGCCAGAAAACAGGCACGGTAATGCCGATGTTCGTCACGGTCGTAATTATCGAATCCAGCAGGCTGCCCCGCCTGACAGCACAGATGACTCCGGCCGGGATACCGAAAACGAAACCCAGGATGAAAGCCGCCAGGCCTAGATGAAGCGTGATGGGTAATCTTCTCAGGACTTCACTCGTTACGCTCATGTTGTAGCGCATCGATAGCCCCAGGTCGCCTTGGAAGACCCCTCCGAGCCAGTCGAAATACTGCATGACCAGAGGCTTGTCCAGCCCGTACTCGTGACGGAGAAGGGCCAATTGTTCGGCGGTTATTTCCTGCAATTTATCCGAGGTTATCCACATCAGAAGCGGGTCGCCGGGCAGCAGGCGCATCGCCAGGAAGACGATGACGGTGACGATAAGAATGACAATTAACGCTAGGAACAATCTGCGGATGATGTAGGTTGTCATCCACTCTCCATCTTATGAAAGACGTTTTTTAAACGGAAAGAAACTTGCGTGGCCAGGATTCTTCCAACCTCATAATACCACGCTATACGCAGACCATCCAG
>CAYVPT010000468.1:0-1764 GCA_964453865.1 uncultured Dehalococcoidaceae bacterium | reverse complement strand
AGCAACTTCCAGATTAGATTTACCCACGTCAGCGTGCCTTTCGAGGGGAAAGAGCAAGCCCATAAACATGATTTCGCTGAAGTCTTCGTGTTTGTCCCATGCTCGGAAGATTTAAAAGCTTACGATGCGGAAACCGAGCTGTATTTAGGTGAACATGGTGAAAAAATGATAATCAACCAGACCTGTGCAGTACATATCCCGGCCGGATTAGTCCATTGCCCGATCATACATAAAAGGGTCGGTACACCATTCTTCTTTGTAAATTGCCCGATTACGCCACAATATTCAGCTATAATAGGAGAGAATAAACTAGACTATCCCGTTGACAAGAAGATCTTACCCTGGTAATAATCCCGTACGAATTCATATATTAAATTGCCAAATGTTGGATGTTAGTTTAACTGGTATATTATAATCATGTTATAAATTATATTTATTATATATTTTGCTATTTGCTTAATAGTGAGTGTGAATTTTGATGGTGATTTTATAATAAAATGCGGGATATTTTTTCAGACTATTATTTCTGGATTTTATTTAGCCAAACGTGGGTGGCTATCTCAAAAGCACGTCAGAAAGAATTAACGCCTTACAATATTTCCGAAATACGTGCTGCTCTATTATTTATCATCGAGCTAATCGGTCATGATGCAACCCCTGCCAAGGTTTCACGATGGCTTTTCAGAGAACCTCATTCTATTTCTGAAATTGTTGACAGAATGGAAAAACAAGGACTAGTAAGAAAGGTTAAAGACCTAGACCGGAAGAATCAGGTAAGGATAGAATTGACCGAAAAAGGGCAGGAATGTTATAAAACTTCGATGATCCCAGAGAGTATCCCTAAAATAGCTTCTGTTTTGTCAGAAGAAGAGCGGAAGCTATTTATATCATCTCTTGTTAAGCTGCGTGAAGCTGCGATTAAATATGCCGGGATGAAATATGAAATACCACTCCCACCACTAGATGATGATTCATCCTCATAAATTGAGGAACCTGAATGACTACTGTACCAGACGGAGTTCATCTGCAATAATACCACTTGACATTTCTTTTTCTTTCCTGTTACAATGCGACGCATATATCGTCTACGACTATCGTTTCCGAGTAATATATTACGTATCGTTATTTTACAGGGTCTTTAGATACATAAGTACCACCTATGGTTGAGGAAATTTAAAAAGACATTTGACCCCAACGGCGCATCGGAGTCTTCTACCTATATCACGGCAAAAGACTAGCAGCGATAGTCAATGTCACTCAAGTCAATAAAATTAGTGTCCGAATTAAAGAGTAGCTTAACAAATTAAAAGGAGGTAACACCACATAAAAGTCAAATAGATTTGGCTTCGGGTGCAACTATAAGAATTAAAGCAGCAAAAATGAAGAAGCTATTTATTATTCCCTTAGCAATCTTACTAATCCTTATTCTCTTATTACCTGGCTGTGGCAAAAGCACGACTCCTTCAACTACAACTCCCGTGGCGACGCCGTCCGCAACCACACCGTCCGGAACCACGACAGCCCCGACGACACCGGTCAAGGGCGGAACGCTGCGGGTAATCTCTCCTTCCGGACCTATGAGCTTCAGCAATCTAAAGACGCTGGGGCCGGGAGATGAGGTTGCCATATTATGTAGGGAGGGGGACAGGGGATAAGTAGCAAGAAATAATCATTCATTTAAAAATAGACGGAGCAATAGCTCAAGAGTGAGGAGACATGTCATGACCAATAAAGAGAGTTTTGAGAAGATACTTGAACCTGGCC
>CAYVPT010000467.1:0-1769 GCA_964453865.1 uncultured Dehalococcoidaceae bacterium | reverse complement strand
TGAGAGGGCAATGGAAGAAAGATTTACACTTACTAGGAATTAATCGTGCTTCATAATTCACAGAATAGGATAATTTAACCAGTCATAATGAATGGCTTCATACAAAGACTACTGAAAGCTAACTATGTGACTGTAGGGTAAAAATAGCATGGGCTTTTTGGTTATTAAGACTCTCGTCAAAAGTCCTTGCAGTTGCTTCCTGTAATCCTGTTTAAGCTATCACTCATTTCCGATGACCCAGGCATTAAAACGCAGTCCTGAAGCCGGGTCGTATTCTCTTTCAAATGCCCCGGGATATTTCTGATACCACTCTTCCATCCGGGACATGGTAACTTTCTCGACCTCAACCAGATAGCCGCTGCTGGCCATGCCGACGCAGTTTTTGGAGACGGTTTTTTCCGGCGATATGAGGTTGATAGCGCCGCCCCGGTCGAGTTCCCCGGGAATAATCCAGTCGACTCTGGAGCCGTGGTCAACGTACGACACGCCGGGCATGATTCTTTCCCATACCCGCGCCCCGCAGAGGACTGACCCCCGCTCGTTATAAGCCCTGACGATATCGCCGTCCCTGATGCCCCTCTCGGCAGCCGTTATTGGATTAAGCCACAGGGGCTCGTACATATAGCCGTCCCAGCCCCTGACCTTGCAGGTCGGAATCTCTCTTGTCCAGGAGATATCATCGCACTGGGCGTGCATCCGCCACCGGCCGTGGTTGGACATTTGAAGCAGGGGGTATTTACGCGCCCTCTTGCTGGAAAGCCTTTCGTCATGCCACTCACTCTTTTCAATCCACTTGGGTAGCGGCGGTCTTTCCTCGTCATCCGGGAAGTTTCTGGCCAATCTCTCCGAGTAGAACTCGAGTTTGCCGGACGGAGTGGATAGGGGATTCTTTTCGGGATTATCGTGGAACAGCCTGAATCCGGGCGGGTCTTTTTCCCAGTCCTTCGCCGTCGGAAACATGTAGTATCCCTTTTCTTTGAAGTCTTCCCAGGAAATAAAGTCGGGCAGCCCCAGACTTTCGTAGGTCCATTTGAACCACTCGTCCAGGGTCTTGCCCTCGGTGACCAGTTCCTCTTTATCGAGCTTCCGGGCAACCTCTATAGCTATATCGTAGTCGCTCCTGGACTCGCCTAAAGGTTTAACGGCCTGTTTCATGAACATCACGTTGCTGAACTGGAGACCCGGCCAGTAGTTGGGCATCATGTCGTCGACCTCGTACGTGGTGCAGGACGGCAGGATGATATCGGCGTAGAGGCAGTCATTTTCGAGCCACGGGTGCTGGTGGACGACGAATTCAATCTTGGGGCTCCTGAGAGCTTCCGCATTTTTACTGCCCTGGTTCCAGCAGGTGGACATACAGGGGCTATCGGTCCAGACCATGTGAATCTCGGGGCAGCCGTCAGCCGGGTACTTATACCGAATAAACTGGTCCTCGGGCGGCGCCGAGCACTGACTCTTGCCGTACCAGCTGCAGGGCGGATTAAGAATGGCTTCGTGGAACATCGTCTTGGGGAAAAATTGTTTCTGGTTGACACGGCTGTTGCCCCGCATCGGGTACATCACCCGGTTCTCGAAGTCATATTCGATACCCGCGCCTGACGACCCGAAGGTGTAAAGGACATTTTTCGGGGCTTTCTCGCTCTTGGGGAGGCCGTGCCAGGTTATCTGGCACTGATGAATACCGGGACCGCCCAGCCCCTGCATCCCCAGCATGATACATTCCAGCCGGGCGGGTTCGCTGGACCAGGGCCCGCGGATAAAACCGCCAC
>CAYVPT010000466.1:0-1775 GCA_964453865.1 uncultured Dehalococcoidaceae bacterium | reverse complement strand
GAAGAGACCACGTCCAGCCTCCAGGAAGCATCGAAGGATATCAATATCATCGGTGACGTCCGTGGAAAAGGGCTGTTCATTGGCATCGAACTGGTTAAGGATAAAGAGACTAGAGAACCGCTTCCGGCTGAGATGATTGGCTCGATTTTATCCGAACTTTTAAATCAAGGTGTGATTGTGGTGCCTTGTGGTCGCTATCATAATGTAGTCCGTTTTATGCCATCCTTAATCATCACGAAAGAATATCTGGAAAAAGGTATAGCAATTCTGTTGGATATTTGTAAGAAACATTAACCATTAAGGTAACAATAAATTACAATACGCAACACATACAGGATATTGACATCGTCTAAAAGGATATAATATCGTTCATACTACTAACAGTATAAAGGAGGTAAGTGTGGTACAAGCATATTGTGTAAAATGTAGGTCTAAGAAGGAGATGAAAGATCCGAAGGCTATAACCATGAAAAATGGAAAGACAGCAACTCAGGGAACATGCCCAAGCTGCGGTACCAAGATGTTCAGGATAGGGAAAGCCTAAAATCGATATTCGGTGGAAATAGACCTCTGAGGCTGGGTATCAAGTAAAGATGTATCCAGTCTCTTAATTTGTTACACATTACAGTCAATCCTTTAACTTGGGCAATAAAAGCATATATAAATACCAATAACTTATAAATTTTATATGAATGAAAGAGAAAAAGTTTCACGTATCGTACAGTACTGTCCACCATATTGTACGATAGGCAGAACTCCTGCCCTCTCTTCCAATACACCATTGATGGGTAACTAATAGTGAATTATCCCTTCCAGATCAACGACCTCAATCCTACTGATAAAACCCTTGAAAAAAGATCGTTTCCCAGCTATTGAAGCTGAAATACCGGATAATATATAAAATTTATACATTTTACCAAGGTAAAAAGAACTCTCTTGCCCGGACAACTACCAATACACTCGTACACAGTTAAACCCTATAATTAAAGTAAAATTGAATGCTAAGCTTCCGGTATATATAATGCCTTAATGGATAATTATATAGAGATTTCATCGAAATAAAAGGTACAAGTAATTTTAGTCTGTAATAATAGTTGTCAAAGGGGGGAATAATGTGGTTATGATAAGCGAATATAACCGATGTGGAGAGGAGCTTGAGAAAATATTACTCTTAAGAACATCGCCGATAGCGGTAAAAATGCTTGAGAAGGAAGAGGACATCCCCGAGGGAGCTTTCAGACCTGAGAAAGACCAAGGCATCCATCTTGCCCAGTGCCAAGCATTCGCTATGTCGCGCCGCCAGAGAATAAGCATTGCCATGTTGAAAGAAGACAACTGGTGCCCTGCCCCAATATCCGCCTATGGTATGGTAACACCCCGCGAGGAATATCCTGGCTTTCCGCATATCGTTGAAAACCAAAAAGCGGCTGGGAAACTGGCGAAAACATCCCCTGAGTTCGAATACGGGAAATATATGGGCATCGTCTCCGCACCCTTAAAAAGTGCCAACTTCGAGCCGGATGTGGTGCTCATCTACTGTAAAGCCGCCCAATTACTGAGCCTGCTGTACGCGGTAAGATATAAAGAAGGGTGTATGGTGACCTCCGAGTTGGACCCTCTCCGCTCCTGTGTTTTTTCCATCGTTCCCGTCATGTTAACCGGCCAGTTCCGGGTTACCATCCCCGATCCCGGCGAACAACTGCGTACCATGTGCAGCGAAGATGAGATTATCTTTTCAGTGCCGGCGGAGAGAGTTGCCAATCTGGTTTCGGGAC
>CAYVPT010000465.1:0-1781 GCA_964453865.1 uncultured Dehalococcoidaceae bacterium | reverse complement strand
AAGCCTTAAAAGCGCCGAAGACCCGCGGCATATAGGTGCGCAGCCAGTAGTTAGAGGGGTCGTTGATGAGGGCATCGTATTCATCGGGCTTCATATACTCGCCCTCAACGCACTGGTAAGAGGTCACCGAGCTGGAAATTCCGTGACCAGGCCACTTGTAGAGTTTATAGTCTACAGCCTCCAGGGCTTTCCCCGGGGGAATCATAACCGGGGGCACAAAGGTATCCATGTCCTGCTCGAAGTCCTTGAGGAACTTGAGCCAGGCGCTTTTCATTTTATCGTAGTCATACATGACGGTATTCATGTCCATGCCGGCATAGTAGGCAGGGTAGGCTTGCATAGCCGGCAGAACCACAGGTACCCGATCAGGCTTTTGTAGTGTAAATGCCTTGGTAAACCTGGTTACTCTTTCTTTGTAGGCTTTCTCAGCCTGCGGGCTGGAAAATGAAACACCCGGAGGAGAGAGCCACTGCTGGAAGCGCTGTTCCTGCTTTTCATCCGGAGATAACTCCGCCCACTGCTTTGTCATTTTATTAAGCACCAATCCACTTTTTGGCGAGAGAAACCGCTGCCATGGCATCCTTGCCGTATGCATCCGCTTTGGCGTATTTCTTCACCTCGTCATCCATCTGTCCGCCGCCTATCATTATCTTGAGACTCTGCCTCAGGCCGGCTTTCTCCATTGCTTCGATGGTCTCTTTCATAGCATCGAAAGCCGGGGTTAGGAATCCGCTCAGGCCGAGTATCGGTGCCTTGGTATCCTGCACTGCTTTAACGAATTTCTCCACGGATACATCGACACCGAGGTTGGTAACCTCAAAACCATTGACGTCCAGCATGAAATCGACAATATTCAGGCCGATATCGTGAATATCACCGGCCACCGTGCCGATAACTATCTTACCCAGTCGCTTGGTCTTTGCTTCCGACTTAAGATAAGGTTTTACCATTTCCGTTATCTCTTTAAGAAGCTCCCCGGAAAAGACCAGTTCCGGCAGGAAGTACTCGCCGTCGGCGAAACGTTGGCCGACCACCCCCATGCCTTTCCGGCTGTCTTCCAGGATATTCATCGGGTCTTCATTAGCGTCAAGCCTTGACTTGGTTAGCTTGAGGACCTCATCCTCCTTCAGGTCAGCTAATAAGTTGACGTAATCTCCAGACATACCTTGCTCCTCCTTACTAATAATGCTTCTTTTGAAAATAGTGTGGGGTTATGCTCAGGTCTCAGAGTCCCACCTTACGATGGCAGTATATCAATGCACCCGTGAAAAGTCAACCATGATGTTTTGAGGCTCTTTTTTCTAATTTTCTCCCCTAATCATGGTCTGTCCGGCTTCTTTACAATACCGGACTTTTAGGCTAAAATGTTAGAGTTTTAAGCGGGTGTAACTCAGTGGTAGAGTATTTGCTTCCCAACCCGCAAAATGAAGCTAAAATGCTTACCACTCCCGCACAAATGGTAAGCAATCTCCCCTCTAATCCATACCTTGCTTTTATTCAATCCAGGCAAGCTAAGGGTGTCAGTAGTAGTTCCCTTGTTTACTACAGGGGTGTGCTGTCTAGAGCACTGTATGGACTTGGTAATCCTTATGAGGCAAAGCCAGAAGATATAACAGTATACCTCAATACAATCCCCCCGAATAAGAATGGTTTGTCTACCAGGCACGCTTATCGGCGTGTTTTGGTTACTTTCTATTCTTGGCTGGAAAAGGTCTATGACTTCCCTAATCCGATGAAGAAGGTAGAAGCTCCCCAATTACCTAACGTCATAATGCCGACCT
>CAYVPT010000464.1:0-1787 GCA_964453865.1 uncultured Dehalococcoidaceae bacterium | reverse complement strand
GTGTAACATGCCGAAATCAGAGGGATCAGTCACCATCAACACGCCCATAGAAAAGGTTTTTGATGCCATAGCAGACCCGGAAAAAATAGCTCATGCATCCTCTGGCGTGCTCACTAATGCTAAGGGTAAACCTGATGAGTTGTGGAGTTATGCTTAATGGACATACCCTGTGGCGGGAATGAAAATCCATGCAAAAACGATAGTGTCAGAAGTGGATAAACCGCGAAAACTGGTTCAGGAAATGTCCGGGACAATGACGGGCAAATGGATCTGGAGTCTTGAGCAAGATGGTCAGGCTGTCAAAGTTGATTTTTGTATAGAATACAGTGTTCCCGGTGGTATTCTGGGGAAAATCGCCAACAAGCTCTTTCTGGGGCGGATGAACCAGAATAATGTGGAAAGCACGCTTCACAATCTGAAAGCCTACTGCGAGACGTAAGCAAAGAGAACTGTCCCCAGTCCACGTTTGGTCCCTGGTTTAGCAGTGTCTGAGCTGGCATCGAATAACTTCATCTTAAGTCCCGCCGGAGAACGCCAGCCTATCTATAGACGCCGTATTCCTGGGTAAACTCAATCATGGCTTTCAGGTTTTCCGGCTTTACCTCGTCGGTAGAGCTGCGCGGCGCCAGGATAAAGCCGCCGCCCTTGCCGACAACATCGATAAGCTTTTTACAGTGGTCTTTGACCTCCTGAACAGTTCCCATCTGCAATAGGGACGATGGCACATTCCCCTCAATGCAGATATGGTCTTTGAGAACTTCCTTCGCCCGGAAAATATCGGTGGTATCCAGGCGGGCCAGCATCTTGCCTCTGGGAAACTCAAGAAGGTATTCCAGCCGTGAAGTAAAATCTCCTTCGAAGAAGATACAGGGAGTAGCGCCTTTCTCGATGAGTCCCATTACCAGCCGTTTAAACGTCGGCCAGTAGAAAGTATCGAACTGTTTCTTCGAGAGGAAATCGTCGGAACCCCTCGTATTGGTCATAAACATCCTGATATTCCCCTGCTCGTTAGGTGGCGGCAGTGGTCTTTCCAGTGTCATCTCCAGTATCTTTTCGCAGGCCTGGATTACTTTATCGGGGCGGCGGAACATATCGGTCATGGTGCCGGCCATCCCCCGCATAGAATGGGAAATGATATCGTATGGCGGCATAGCGAAACCCTGGAAATACTGCGGGAAGCCCATATCCAGCATCATGTTATCGAATTTTATCATTCTGGAGCGCCATTTTTTCTGTTCGCGTCCGACCTTCATGAGGGTCTCGATGGCAAGAGAAACATCCGTCAGGCTAAAAGTAGCCGCGAGCATCTGGACCCCCATGAACCCATGCAACTCCGATAGCTTGGGAAGACTGGCTAATCCCGCCAGCTTATCGCTGGTACGCGACATATGAATCCGGAACATATAATCGGAAGGGTCGTTGATAAAGTCATCGTATTCATCGCCCCGCATATTATCTATTTCGATTGACTGATGACCGTGGTCGGGACTCACGCCGTGCCCCGGCCAGCGCGACTGTTTCGGGTCGAGCATTTCCAGGGCTTTTCCCGGAGTGAACGGCTGCGCAAAAATCATGTCCGCCGGGAAATCAGGCAGCGTCTTCCGGTAAGCTTCAAACCAGGCATCATAATCATAATATGCCGCGGAACAGGGTATACCAACGTACTTAGCCGGGAAATAGCCCATGGCGCATATCACCGGGACTCTATCGGGTATCTTGAGGTGAATGGTATCGGTAATGCGTTTCTCTCTTTCCTGGCAAAGCTGTTCCGCTGTTTCAGGCTGCCT
>CAYVPT010000463.1:0-1826 GCA_964453865.1 uncultured Dehalococcoidaceae bacterium | reverse complement strand
GGGCTTCCAGCGCCAGTTTCCGGAAACATATCCGGCAGATGCCGAACTTGCGTATGAAAGCGCGGGGTCGCCCGCATATGCTGCATCGATTGTATTTACGTACCGCGTACTTGGGCTCACGCTGCGCCTTGATTACCATCGACTTTTTAGCCATAACTAACTTTCTCCATCCTTCTCAAAAGGCATACCGAGCAGTTCCAGCAGGTTTTTGCCGTCTTCGTCTGTCCTGGCGTTGGTAACAATCGATATCTCCAGGCCGCGCACCTTATCAATTTTATCATATTCGATTTCCGGGAACAGTATTTGTTCCTTGAGGCCCAGAGAGTAATTGCCGCGGCCGTCGAAGGAGTCCGTGGAAACCCCCTGGAACTCGTGCATGCGGGGCAGTACCGCGTTGACCAGCCGGTCAAAGAAGTCGTACATGCGGTCGCCACGCAGGGTTACCATCAAGCCGATGGGCATCCCAGTTCTTAAGTGGAAGGCGGCGATGGACTTCTTCGAGCGGGTGATAACTACATGTTGTCCGGAGATAGTCGTCAGGTCCTGCTCGGCCGTTTCCAGCGCCTTGGCATTGGAAATAGCTTCGCCCAAGCCGATATTAAGCACTATTTTCTCGAGGTGGGGTACCTGCATGACGTTCTTATAACCGCAGACTTCCATCATGCGCGGTATCACTTCCTGACGATATTTTTCCTTCAATCTGGTCATTTAATCGACCACCTCATTGCAGGCGCGACAGAATCTTACCTTCCTGCCGTCTTCAAGTGTTTTATAGCCGATACGGCCGGGCTTATCGCACTTGGCGCAGAGCAGCATTACGTTGGAGATGTGCAGCGGCGCTTCCAGGTCGATGATGCCGGCCTGGCGGGCGGCGCCCTTGGCTTTGGAGTGCTTTTTAATAAAATTTACGCCTTCAACTAATACCTGCTGTTTGCGGGGGAAGGCAAAGCGGACCTTGCCCTTTTTACCCCGGTCTTTGCCGGCAATAACCAGCACGTTATCATCTTTGTGTATTTTCATAACCTTTTCAACCTTTATAAAACCTCCGGCGCTAAAGAGACAATCTTGGTAAACTGCCTTTCCCGTAGTTCCCTGGCTACCGGACCGAAGATGCGCGTTCCCCGGGGATTATTTTTATCGGACAGGATAACGGCGGCATTTTCGTCGAACCTGATATAAGAGCCATCGGGACGCCGGTAGGGGTGTGACGTGCGGATAATTACCGCCCTGACAACATCGCCTTTCTTGGTGGCGGCGTTGGGTATGGCCTTTTTAACCGAAGCGACTATGGTATCACCGACATGGGCGTATTTACGGCGCGTGCCGCCGAGTACGTTAATGCACATAATTTCGCGGGCACCGGAATTATCCGCCACTCTGAGTCTGCTCTGCATCTGAATCATTTTAATTTCACCACAAGTCTAGCTGGTTATTTCCTCCGGTTTTATATCGGCCACTTCTCCCTTAACGATAATCTCCACAATGCGCCATCGTTTGAGTTTGGAAAGAGGGCGTGTCTCTTCAATCTTTACGGTGTCTCCTATCTTGCACTGTTTCTTCTCATCGTGAGCGTAATATTTCATGGTTCTCCGGATGGTCTTCTTGTAAAGCGGGTGTTTCCGGGGAGAGTCCACGGCGACGATTACCGTTTTATCCATCTTATCGCCGATTACTTTGCCGGTCCTGGTCTTGCGTTTTACTTCCATAATTATCCCAACCTACCTTATCCCCAGTTCTCTTTCCGTGAGCAGGGTATTCAGTCGAGCTATCTTTCTCTTGACCCTCCGCACCTCCCGGTGATTCACGAGCTGCTTGGTGGTAAGGCG
>CAYVPT010000462.1:0-1826 GCA_964453865.1 uncultured Dehalococcoidaceae bacterium | reverse complement strand
GATTCTTAAACCTCACCCTCTGTTTTTAGATGAACCTATCCCCCTGTGTCCCCCTTCCCTTGAGGATTGATAAAAGGAAGGGGGAATAATATGAAAGAGGGACTTCGTCCCTCTTATACACCCGAAGGGTATAAAATAATATTATGGGATATGCCGTGGATGATACCGGGTGGCCAGGGTGGGAAAAGATAACAGACGAAATGGGCGGGGTGCCAATGGAATTTTATTCTACCTCACCCCCTGTATCCCCCTCTCCTAACGAGGTTTCATAGGAGAGGGGGATTTAATAGAAAGAGGGGCTAACGCCCCTCTTAAACACCCCGTCTTAACCACGGATAAAACCAATGGATAAGCCGTTGATGGCTCGAGGGCGGCCCGGGTGGGAAAAGATATCAGACGGGGGGTATCGGGGAAATCGTGTCATCGGGGCGGCGTCCGGCGGCGTCATCCAGATAGCTTTGAAGGATGAGGGCCGCCGCGGCGGCATCGTACCGGGTTCCACGACTTTTTTTACCGGCGCTCTGCATCAGCTCGCGGGCTGATACTGTAGATAAACGCTCATCACGAAATTCTATGGGAACCTCGACATGGCGACTCAACACTTCCACGAATGTTTTAGTCTTCTCTGCCTGTTCCCCCTGGCTGCCATCCATATTCAGCGGCAGTCCGGCAACTACCAGTCCGACCTCATTTGTATGGATAATATTCAGTATTTCTTCGATAGCTGATTGGTCGTCAACTCTATTAATAATAATAAACGGGGTCGCCAGTATACCCAGGGGGTCGCTGAGGGCCAGACCGACGCGGCTATCCCCGATATCGAGTCCCAGGCTACGTGTTATGTCAACCTCCCCGTCATATCAGGTCTTTGACCAGGCGTAGGGCTTCGTCCAGCTTGTTTTTATCCTTGCCCCCCGCCTGAGCGAAGCCGGCTTTGCCGCCGCCGCCACCCCCGGTCACCTGCGAGACTTTCTTAATGATGTCCCCGGCACTGTACCCTTTTTCCACCAGGTCCGGGGTAACGGCGGCGATAAAAACAGGTCTATTATTGCTGACCGCCCCCAGAACAATGATGCCGCTTTTCAGGTTATCCCGGAGAAAATCGGTCATTTCCCGCATAACCTGTTGATTAGCCGTAGATACTTTCGCCGAGAGAACATTAATGCCTTTGATTGACTCTACCCTGCTCATTAAAGACTCGGCTTCTTTCCTGGCCAGTTCTCTTTCCAGAGAAAGGGAGCGTTTCTTGTCTTCTTCAATTCTGGCGACCAGTTCGGCAACCTTTTCGTTGACATTATCCGGTGTTGTTTCCAGGGACTGTGCGGCACTGTTCAGGTTATTTAGTCTCTGATCGATGTATTTTTCCGCTTCCCGCCCGGTGACGGCTTCGATGCGGCGCAGTCCGGCGCCGATGCTGCCCTCGCTGAGGATGTGGAAATAGCCGATTTCTCCGGTGAAATTAACATGCGTGCCGCCGCATAACTCGGTGCTGACCACCGGCTCACCGATACGCAGCACCCGGACGACATCCCCGTATTTCTCGTCGAAAAGGGCGATAGCCCCGTCCGCAACGGCTTTTTTGTAGTCGGTCTCCTCGTCATAAACTCTGAGGTTCCGGCGGATTTTATCGTTGACGATACGCTGGACGGCTTTAATCTCTTCGGGCGTCATGGCCGCCAGATGGGAAAAATCGAACCTGAGGCGGTCCGGAGCGACCAGCGAGCCGCGCTGCTGGATATGCTCGCCGAGTACCTGCCGCAGGGCCGCCTGCAGGAGGTGGGTGGCGGTATGATTGCGGGCGATATCCCGGCGCCGCTCTATATCAA
>CAYVPT010000461.1:0-1835 GCA_964453865.1 uncultured Dehalococcoidaceae bacterium | reverse complement strand
AGAACTGAAACTGGTGATAAAACGTGAATCGATAATCATCAACCAGGTGCCCGGAGAGATAGACCCGCTGCTGAAGCAGGAGATGGACCGGCTGGGAATAGCACCCGCCGCGGTGATACCCGTTGACGATGAAGTTAATCAATACGACCTGGAGCAGAAGCCGCTGTTCACCTTACCGGATAGCTCCCGGGCAGTGGGAGCGGTTAACGATTTGATGGACAGACTGTTCAGTAAAGTGGGAGTGTCCGCGTGATGCGGAGAGGAGGGGAGATGATAGGTAATACATACGTTAAAAGAATCATGGTACCCCTGCTACTGATATCGGTACTGCTGCTGTTGCTGGTACCCGGCTGTAAGGAAAAAGAAGCCACCGAACCGACGGCGACGTTGACGCCGACGGCGACGGGAGAGCTCAGCCAGGAGCAGATGCAGCAGATACTCGCCGATACGATGCTGGCGGTCAAGAATGCCAAGTCATATAAAAGCGACATCAATATGACGATGGACATGGAAGCCACCGGCGGGGCCCAGGCGGGAAAAGTAAATGTTGTGATGACCACCATAGCAACTTATGACCAAGAAAATAAAAATATGCAGATGAGCATGAACATGAACATGGACATGGAAACGGACATCGACATGTCCGAAATGGAAGAGGACATGCAGAACATATCCATGGAAATGTACCTGTTTGAAGAGAATATGTACATGAAAATGGATATGCCGATGATCGGGGAACAGTGGGTGAAAATGCCGGCCAACGAACAAATGATGGCGGCCTATGATATCGACATGGTCAGCCAGCAGCTTGAAATGCTGGAAGGGCCGGGAAGAATCGAATTCCTGAGATACGAGGCTGTAGACGGCGCCGACTGCTACGTTTTTAAAATCGTCCCGGACATGAAGAAAATTATGGAGTGGGTCGGACAGCAAAGGACGACCGGCACAGAAATACCCCTTGATAATATCGCTGATATCGCCGATATTTTTAAAGACATTTCCTATTTTGTCTGGATAACCAGAGACGGCGGACTGATGAAAAAGATGGATGCCAGCCTGCTCATGGAGTTCAATGCCGAGCAGTTCGGGGCTAAGGACGGCGACTTCGATAGCATGAAGATGAAAATGGACATGGGTATGAGAATGTACGATTACAATAAACCCGTGGCAATCGTCCTCCCTGAGGAAGCCAAAGATGCTATAGATATGTCCGAGATAGGGAATCTCGGTCAATAATAGACAATAAATATAGAGACAAAGGGGGTAAAAATGGCAGCAGAGTTGATCAAAGGCGCGGTGGTAGCCGCCCAGATCCGCGAAGAACTGAAAAAAGAGATAGCCGACCTGAAGACGAAGCACAACGTGGTGCCGGGACTGGTAACGGTGCTGGTGGGCGCCGACCCGGCCTCGCAGGTATACGTCGGGGCTAAAGAAAAGACCTCTAAAGAGCTGGGTATCTACTCGGAGAGGTACGACCTCAAGGAAAAGACGTCCCAGGAAGAGCTCATCGCCCTGGTAAAAAAGCTTAATAATGACCCCAAGATTCACGGCATACTGGTGCAGCTGCCGCTGCCCAAGCACCTCAACGAGGAGGAAGTCCTCTACACCATCGACCCGAAAAAAGACGTCGACGGCTTCCACCCGGTCAACGTGGGCAAGCTGATGATAGGCGAACCGGACTACATGCCCTGTACCCCCGCCGGCATCCAGCAACTGCTGATACGCTCCGGCACGCAGATAGAAGGCGCCGAGGTAGTGGTGGTCGGCCGCAGCAACATCGTCGGCAAGCCCATCGCCAACATACTGCTGCAGAAAGCGCCGGGCGCCAACGCCAC
>CAYVPT010000460.1:0-1839 GCA_964453865.1 uncultured Dehalococcoidaceae bacterium | reverse complement strand
AGTTCTTTGAATGGAGCGACTCCGAAGGAGTATTCTGAAACAGCCGTGGAACTCTAGTCTATGGTGTTGCTAATTGCGAGGTAAGGTCAACCTTACACAGCCGCCAATTCAGACGTTATTTTGAGTAAGTGTTCTACGGGGAACGCCAATCTTCCCTTGCTCCAACTAATACCATTCTGTACCTTACTGTTACGTATAACTTTTCATCGAAATGTTGGATTCACAAACTGCACTTCCAGCCGTTTCGGTAAAACTGATATCCTCCAGAAAGTCTCTTGTTCTCTCGTAAGTTTTCGATTAATTGGACGATGACGGCCATCAGTAAAACTAGCTGGATCAATAGCGGCGAGGGCAGATTCAACGACCCCGGTGTTTTACTAAAAATTGGTTACATCGTATCTTCCAAAAGTGTTCGCTTCCGTGAGTGCCAACCTTGGCAAGATTTTATGGGATTAAAAGCGCAGGTTCATCCTTAATGATTAACCTTGTCCTAGCGTTTAATCCATGAGTCTGTCGAAAAACCTATGGAGAATTGTTGCCGATCTTCCAAGTCGATATTTCCAGTGGTTATCTCTTTCTATAACAGACCGGTTACCTCACCAATCCCCTTCCTTTTGGCTCCTGCTCATCAGCTATCCATAAGCCAGCCTAGCCATCTTACGAAGGTTATGGCCGATACAGATCAGCTGCCATACCAGCCTCACCTTCTCCAGACCCCGGTGCCGAAATCTCCTGAATCGAAAGATTTCCTTAACCTCACCGAACACATGCTCTATCAGGCAGGACTTGTCCCTCATCCTCTTTTTCCCTTGTTCACTCGATAGCTTTTCGGTCATCCGGGTCCTTAAAGACAGGGCCTCAAAATAATCCTTCTTTATCCTGAAATCGCGGTAGATGCTTTTATTCCGGTAGCACCTGGCTCTTGATGCACAGTCTCGGCACGCCCTGGCGTCGGGACGAAAACGATAGAAAAAGTTGCCCCGGTCTTCTTTGGCCGTCATGGTCTCCATTACCTGACCTCCGGGACACGTCAGGCGTTTGATATCCCCGTCTATCTCCATATGGCAGTCCCGCCCCCGTATCAGGTCTCCATGCCACTGCCTGACGCCACCTTCGCCGGCGCCTTCAGGGAGGTAAACATCCAGACCTTGCTCATGACAATAACGAATATTGTCCGAGCTGAAATAGCCGGCATCCACGCCAATCTCTGTCTGGCTCAGATTTTCCCCCGTCCGGTCTTTTACTCTTCTATCATGGGTTGTAGCAGTCCCCTGTCGGAGGCCTCATTGAACACCGCGGCGCCGACGATGGCGTAGCTTTCCTTGTCCACCGACATCTGGCAATTGCAGCCCATGTATTTGCTGTCCTTGTCCTTGACCATGCGGGCGACCCGGTCGGTCATGCTGGCTTTTCCTTCGAGTGGTTTATCTTCCTGCTCCACTTCGATCAGAAAGGCCTCTATCTTGGCCTTATCCCGCTCCAGGCGGTCCAGCTTTTTCTTACGGCTGGTCATGCCTTCCGGTGTTTCATCCATAGTGCGATGCAGGATTTTCTCTATCTTCCGCTCAATCCTGTCCCGCTGCCGCCGGAACTCGGCTACATTACCGGTAAATTTCATGCCGGCATCAGCCTTTATCTTCGTTCCGTCCACGGCCACGAAGTCCATGGTGATATAGCCCATCCTGGCCATGACGTACACCAGGCGCGAGAAGACCGCCTTGATCTCATCCCCGTATTTAAGGATGAAGTTGCAGACGGTGCTGTGGTCGACCCTCTGATTGGCGCTGACATAGATATAGTTGGGGTCCCACCTCATCCGGTCTTCCATCTCCCTGGAGG
>CAYVPT010000459.1:0-1839 GCA_964453865.1 uncultured Dehalococcoidaceae bacterium | reverse complement strand
CTCCCCAGCGTTCGATTGCCTGGCGGATTCTTTCTATCTCGATGATGTCCGTGCCGATGTGGTGCTGCATGATATTGACTCGGGAGTATTATACCTTATTCAACTCCTGGCTGAGCTCGGCGCACAGCCTTTTCAGGAAGCGCTGCGGCGGTTTGTCCAGTAAGCTGGTATAGAGCGGGGTGAGAGAGATTTTGCCCTGCTCGACGGCCTCGATGTCCGTGCCGTCATCGCCGGCGCTGCTCAGCCGCGCGCGTACCAGCCGGTACTGTTTCCGTGGTTCGTGGTCTTCTTCCTCGACCGTGTTGATATGACTGGCGCGGGCCAATCGCGTGATTTTAACCTCGCGAACTTTCTTCAGCGGCCGGTCCGGCACGTTCACATTAAGAAATATCCTGATCGATTGGCTGGCGGCCATCTTTTCAGCCAGTATGGCGGTTGCCCGGGCGGCGGTGACCGGTCCTATCCGGCTGCCCCGCAGCGTTGAAACGGCCAGGGTGGGCAGCCCGCGGAAGTAACCCTGCATGGCGGCGCCGACCGTCCCCGAGATATATACGTCTTCACCCAGGTTCAGGCCGGGGTTGATGCCGGAAACGACCATATCAAGTCCCCCATCGATGAGCTTGCCCAGGGCCAGGATAACGCAGTCGGAAGGCGTGCCGTCGACGGCGTACGCAATTACACCGGCTACCGGCGGGTCGACTTTCTCCACGTGGAGCGGCTCAAATAGGGTTACGGCCGTGCCTATAGCGCTTCTTTCGCCGTTGGGAGCCACCACAGTTACCCGGGCGATTTCCCGCAGTTCCCTGACCAGCGTCCAAAGGTCTTCGGATTTAATGCCGTCATCATTGGTGACGAGTATTTTCATGGGATTTCTTTCTCCTTAAGTGTATCACGGCGTGGAGTTTTACGGCAAAAGTGGAAACGGGGTGGGGGCAATAGAACGCTATAATGATTTCACTCGAGTGCTATTTGTACAATATCCAAATATATGGTATTATTTCTTAGCACATTTTTAACTCTCAGGTTATTTATATACATGTTGATAGTTACCTGCGTCAAACAGGTCCCCGATACTACTCAGGTCAAAGTTGACCCCGATACCGGTACCCTCATCCGGGAGGGCGTGCCCTTTATCATGAACCCCTACGATACCCACGCCCTGGAAGAAAGTCTCCGCCTTAAAGATAAGTACGGCTTCCGCGTTGCTGTTATTTCCATGGGCCCTCCCAGCGCCGAGGTTACGCTGAAGAAAACCATGGCTCTGGGAGCCGATGAAGCCATATTGCTCAGCGACCGCGTCTTCGGCGGTGCCGATACTTTAGCTACAAGCATGACCCTGACGGAAGCCGTCCGCAAATTGGCCCGGCAGGAAGAACTGGCTATCGTCATGTGCGGCCGGCAGACCATCGATGGCGATACCGCTCAGGTCGGCCCCGGCATCGCCACCCGCCTGGGGTGTTCGCAACTTACTCTGGTCGACCGCGTTGAAGAGGTAGACCTCAAGGCAAAGACGGTTAAGGTCAGGCGAAAGCTGGAAGGCCGCCACGAGATAGTATCGGCGCCCCTGCCCGCCATGATTGCCGTACTCCGGGAAATCAATACCCCCCGTTATCCCAGTGTGCCGATGCGGCTGATGGCCGAGGATGCGACCGTTACGACCTGGGACAACAAGGCGATGCAGCTGGACGAGACGACCATCGGACTAAAGGGCTCACCGACTCAGGTACGCAAAATCTTCTCGCCGGAGAGGGCCAAGGGCGAGATACTGGGCGGTGACGCCGATAAGCCTGAAGATTCCGCCAGATTGTTGATTCAAAAAATGATGTAAAATGACTTATT
>CAYVPT010000458.1:0-1841 GCA_964453865.1 uncultured Dehalococcoidaceae bacterium | reverse complement strand
GGTTATCAGTAGCTCCATGACATGAGGATATGGCCTCCCAAGCTTTTTCAAGATTCTCCGGGCTGGTAAGGAGGTCGACGGTCGTCATCGCCATAGCCCTGGCGGCATCCAGTATGCGACGCAACGCCTCATCTGTAGCGGCGGCCGCGGCGAACTGCGGTGTATGTATTAAAACTCCGGGAGGCGCTATGGAGACCAGGGGCTGGATGGTCGGCAACAGCTGGCTGACATTGCCGACATCGGTGCTGAAGTTTAAAATAGAATTATCCCCCAGACGTATTGAATGCCCCAGCGACTGCATATTCCGGTGGAAAAGCCGTCCCAGGGTCACATTGCTGACCATGGCCGCATAACGCTCTCCCCAGCTATATTCAAGTTTAGCACCGGTGGCCTTGGCCGCGCCAGTAAAGCAATCAATGACTCTCTTTTTCAGCAAATCGAGAGTGGAGTCGTCACCGGCGCGGGCGATAAAGGTGGCGGCAGTATGGGCGGGTATGATATTGGCGGCCTCTCCGCCATCGGTAATGACACCGCTGATACGCTCCCTGGCTCCGATGTGCTGTCGGAGAGAATTGATGGCGTTATAGGACTGAATCATAGCCTCCAGGGCACTAATGCCCAGTTCCGGCGCTTCGGCGGCATGAGCCGCCACACCCCGGAACTCCACCTGCAGCGTCTCACAGGCCAGAGTATTCATCAGTACCCGGTTGCCTCCGCCCGGGTGGGTTATCATGGCTATATCCACGTCGGTGAAGGCACCGGCCTCCGCCATAATCGCCTTGCCCCCGTACAGCTCCTCGCCGGGAGTGCCGAAAACCATGACGCTGCCGCCAAGTTCATCGGCAGCTTTACGCGAGGCCAGTCCGGCGGCCAGAGAGCCGGTGGCTATCAGGTTATGACCGCAGGCGTGCCCCAGCTTGGGTAAAGCATCATATTCGGCGAGGAAAGCGATAACCGGCTTGCCGCTGCCGTATTTAGCGCTGAAAGCCGTGGGCAGCTTGCCGATGCCCTTTCTAGTATTGAATCCATTCCGTTTGAGAAACTCAACCAATAATGCGGCCGACCTCTTCTCCTCGAAAGCTGTCTCGGGATTATCATGCAGCTGCCGGCTGATGTCAGCCAGCTCCTGGAAGTGGGTATCTATTTCCGCGTTTACGGCGGCCTTTAATTTTTCAATATCCAAAGCTACATCTCTTTATCCATGAGGACTGTATGAAGCCGATACAATATTCATTATAACCTTTTAAGCTGGGGTTTTCTAGGTTCTGAGGGTGGGAGATATGTGAAGATGAGCGGTTTTTAAACCTCACCCCCTTTGTCCTCCTCTCCAATCAGTAGCAATGGATTAGATTGATGAACTATTTGATTGGAGAGGGGGGATAATAATGAGAGGGGGCTGGCGCCCCCTCTCGCTACGCACGCCCCTGTTGGGGGGTGGGGAGGTTAACCTGCGGGATAAACAGCTATTGATCTGGGGCGGCCTGGGTGGGTAAAGATAACAAACGAGGGGATGGGGGTCTGGATTCCAGCCTACGCTGGAATGACAATATGTTATAGTTGGGGAAAGGTAACGCCTGCTGGCTTTATACTGAAGGAAATTCAGATAGATAAATTTACTTATGTCTCCTGCTGTGTTATAATTCGGTCGTAAATATTAATAAATATAAGAGGTAAAAAAGAAAAACTTGGATAAAGAGAAGAAGACAGAAATCATCAGTACTTATCAAGCCCGCGAGGGCGATACCGGCTCTACCGAGGTACAGGTAGCGCTGCTTACCGAGAGGATAAACCAGTTGACCACGCATATGGCAGCCAACCGTCATGACTATCATACCCAGCGG
>CAYVPT010000457.1:0-1842 GCA_964453865.1 uncultured Dehalococcoidaceae bacterium | reverse complement strand
GTGGCAGCGCCAGGGCACCTTCTTCGATGGGGGTATCGTCGCCCACATAACGTTCGCCGACCCCTTCTGCCCTGTTTTAAGTAAAATCGTCTACGAAGCGGCTAAAGAGGCCGGGGCCACCGTCCACCGGGGCGGTACGTTCGTCGCCATGGAAGGGCCGGCCTTCTCCACCAGAGCCGAGAGTCGACTCTACAAAGCCTGGGGCGCCGACGTCCTCGGTATGACGGTGCTGCCCGAAGCCAAGCTGGCGCGAGAAGCCGAAATCTGCTACGTCAGCATCGCCTGCATTACCGACTATGATAGCTGGCACGAGACCAATGAAACGGTCAGCGTCGAAGCGATACTAACGACCATGCACCACAATATAGATTTCGCTAAAAAGACGATAAAGCTGGCGGCGGGGAGAGTGCCCGGAAAGCGCGACTGCGACTGCGCCAACGCGCTGGGACCGGCGCTGGTGACCGACCTCTCGCTGGCGTCAGAAGAACAAAAGAAAAAACTCGAACTTATCATCGGGAAATACGTCAAAAAGGGTTGATACTATGGCTGATACTGAATTCAACTGTTTACCAACGATAATCGGCAGCATGCCCCAGACCGACCCCGGCAAGACCTGCTCGCTGATAACGCGCTACCTCAAGGACATCCCCGCCTGGCCACAGCTACCAAGACGGTCGTTCCTGGAGAACATGTATGTCCAGTACAGCGAGGGCTTCCCCGGCGTGGTCGTCGAGAACGACCGCATCTACGTGGACACGGCCAAAGACTACTCGGCATCGCTGAAAGAGCTTTACACCGCCTACCTGAATAACGACGGTAATAAGTACCCTTTCGGACCGGACTATGCGGCGGGGTTTTACGCTTTTCTGGAACAGTCCGGCCTGACGCCGATGGGGGTAAAGGGGCATGTCACCGGGCCGCTTTCCTGGGGGCTGACCGTCACCGATGAAAACAGGAAATCGATACTCTACCACGAAGTCCTCGGCGACGCCATTCCCAAGATGCTCAAGCTCAAGGCGGCCTGGCAGGAGCGAGAGCTGAGGAAAATATCGAAAAAGACCATCATCTTTGTCGACGAACCGATTATGGCGTCCTACGGCTCGGTGGTGGCTTCCGGTCCATTCTCCAAACCGGAAAAAATCGCCGAGATGCTGAACGAGGTCTTCGAAGGCATCGGTGGTCTGAAAGGCATCCACTGCTGCGGCAACACCGACTGGTCGGTGATACTAAAGACGAAACTCGATATACTTAACTTCGATACCTATAACTACGCGGAGTCGCTGACGCTCTACACCGATGAAGTCAAGAAATTCCTGGGGCGGGGCGGGGCGATAGCCTGGGGCATAGTACCTAATAACACCGAAGCCCTTAATAAAGAATCGGTCGCCAGCCTCAAAGAACGCCTCGAAGAGGCAATGGCACCCTTCACCCGCAACGGGCTCTCCATTAAAGACATCGTACGGCAGAGCCTGCTCACGCCGAGCTGCACGCTGATGCCCCTCGGCGAGGAGGGGGCCGAAAAAGCCCTGGAAATACTCACCGGTTTATCCACTGAGATGAGAAGCAAGTATAGCTAATCACACCTCGTTAGCGGTATAATATCCTCATGGCCAACCTCGATATGGTACTGGTCGGCATCATCGTCATCGCGGCGATGGGCATGTTCATCTGGGGCAAAGTGCGTATTGACGTCATTGCCCTCTGCGCGCTGGCGGCGCTTTTTGTTCTGAATCTAGTCGAGTCGGAACAGGTGCTTTACGGACTTGCCAATCAGGCAACCGTCACCCTTGCCTCCATGTTCATCATCAGCGAAGGGCTGGTGCGTACCGGACTGGTGGAGTG
>CAYVPT010000456.1:0-1848 GCA_964453865.1 uncultured Dehalococcoidaceae bacterium | reverse complement strand
TCATCCCCGCTTTCTGGGCTCCTGAATGGTCACTCACATTTATCGATATCGACTTAATGGTACCCATACGGACCAAAGCCCGGAAAATGGGGATAAAATTCATGGATAAAATCCATATAGTCGATCTGGTGAAACAGGCGAACAAAATTATGGGGGCAGTGGGCTTTGATATTATTACTGGCAAATTTCATATGTTCAAGGCTAAAGCCACGGTACTGGCTAACGGCAGTTGCGGCTATAAAGTGAGGAGGTTCTGGATAGCGGGTACCGGTGACGGAATTGCAGCGGCTTACCGGGCAGGGGCAGAGATGAGGAACGCCGAATACGGCAACCTCTATGGCCATACAGTTTGGCAGGACACAGATAGCGGCATGGTAGGCCATCAATTCTTAGTTAATTCACTGGGTGAGAACTTAACCCAAAAATATTTACCAGATACGGGGCCTACAGGGGTTTTTCTGCCTGTACAGTTGGCAATAGGTCTGGAAAAAGAAGTTGCTGAGGGAAGAGGCCCAATATACTTCGCGCCACCGCCTTCAACAAGTCCTGGTTTTCCGCCTATGGATCTTCCAAAGCTGAATGATTGGCAGCGGTGTACTGCGGAGAAGGAAAGCAAATACGGGTTACCACCAACGGTCAGGCGGGAGATAGGAGTACCTTTACATGGTGAAACCTCATGTATCAAAGTTGACCATGAAATGAGGACTAGCCTTGAAGGACTCTGGGCTATCGGCGATACCAGCTACGCCGGTTCGGCAGTAGCGGGAGCCGTGGCTTCACCCCCTGGTGTTACACCAGGTTCAGGTATTATGTATGCGGTAATCAGTGCTGGTTGGGCCGGGCCTTCGGCTGCCCAGTATGCAAAAGAGGCTTCTAAAAACGATATAGACTGTGCTGAAACAAAGAATCTCAAAGAAGAGATTTTTTTTCCGATGCAGAGCGGTAATAACTTTTTACCAGGAGATGCCATTAATACGTTGCAGGAAGTAACAGCACCGATTAAATATAACCTCCGACGCAGTAAGCAACGCTTAAATGAAGCTTTGACCCGGCTAGAAGAATTAAAAGCAAAAATCCCTAATCTTAAGGCTAAGGACTACCATTATTTAAGTAAATGCCATGAAGTAAAGAGCATGGCATTATGCGCCGAACTAACGTTCAGGGCAGCTCTGATGAGAGAGGAAAGCCGCGGGTCACACTTCAGGGAAGATTATCCCAAACGTGATGACGAGAACTGGTTGAAATGGATAATCCTCAAACAGGATAGCGGCAGGATGAAGCTTTCAACACAGCCGGTGCCGATAGATAAATATAAAATCAAACCAATTGACTAAATAAATCCATTTTTTAATCAAAGAAAAAATTAATAAGTAGCAGGTTGGATATGAAAAAACCTCGGACCGAAATACAAAAAATAAGAACGATAAAAAGAGATGATCCAGAAATTAATCTCTATATACTGCTTGACCAGACCAGGGACCTTGTTACAAATGCGGTTGAACTTGAGTTGAAGCATCTTCGGATGACTCAACCGCAAGTTAAAGTGTTGACTATGCTTTCAAGAGAAGATAGGCCAGTAACACTGGACGAACTAGCGAATTGGACATTGAAGGAATTTAACTCCGTATCAACCTTGATTAACCGAATGGAGAAGAAGGGTCTTGTCAGGAAAATTAAAAAAGACGGCGATTTGAAGACATATATTGCTCTGACCGAAAAAGGTAGTGATTTGTATCATATACAGGTCACCGAACGATCAATCCATTTGATATTTAATGAGCTTTCACAAGAAGAAAAGACACAACTTAAGGATCTACTCATGAAAGTTCGCAATACTACCCGTGAACT
>CAYVPT010000455.1:0-1882 GCA_964453865.1 uncultured Dehalococcoidaceae bacterium | reverse complement strand
CGACTACCGTCGCCCCGCAATCGCGTATAGCCTCATGGAACAGGATACCTGCTGGAGACATGTGGTAAGTAAACGTGTTGATAACCACATCGCCCTTCCTGAACCCGGCTGCCCAGAACGATTTGGCGAACCACTTGATGCTGGAAGGCTGTATCTCGTAAATCGGCCCGGGGGAAACGAAAACTCTCTCGATATTTTCGGGTTGTATTGCCAGGACACCGCCATAAGGCAGATTTCCTTTCTGCATTTCCAGGAGGTCGGTCTTGCGGGTAACCGGCAGTTTCTCAAGGTCTTTTACCGTGCGAATGTCCTCAGGTCTTACCCCCGCCTTATCGAAGAGCTGTTTCACGGCGGGAGCGTGTTTATAGGCATGGGCTACCGTCTCGGTTAGCTTACGGTCGAGGTATTTCTCCCGGGTTTGCGCCGACATTATTTCCAGTTCGTCAAAGAACTCATCCTTCCGGGATTTTACAGCCATCTCTTTCTCCTCTTGTAATGCTTCACCTCGCGGTAGCTTTTCTTCGTCCCCAGCGCGGAAAGACCCATGTAAAACTCTTTTACATCCTCGTTATTCTTCATGAAATCGGCGGTGCCGTCAAGGACCACCCGCCCATTCTCCATGACGTAGCCGTAGTGGGCAATGCTGAGAGCGATACGTACGTTCTGCTCAACGAGTAAAACCGATGTTTTTTGCTCGGTATTAAACCTCTTGATAATATCAAATATTTCTTCCACGAGCAGCGGCGCCAGGCCCAACGACGGTTCGTCCAGCATCATCAGTTTTGGAGTAGCCATCATCGCCCGGCCAATAACGAGCATCTGCTGTTCACCGCCGGAGAGATAGCCTGCCGTATTTCTCTTGAGTTCTTTCAGGCGGGGGAAGTAATCATAAACCATTTCCAGGTCCTGCTTCACAGCGCGGCGGTCACGGCGGTTATGAGCACCCACCATGAGGTTCTCCTCGGTGTTGAGGTGCTCGAAGACATGCCGGCCTTCCAGCGCCTGAATAATGCCCAGCTTACCTATCTCTTCGGCGCCATTTTTATCGATTCTCTCCCCGTTCCACTCGATGCTGCCATCGGTCACTTCCCCTTCTTCAACATGGAGCAGCCCCGAAATGGCTTTAAGAGTGGTGCTTTTACCCGCGCCGTTAGCGCCGAGGAGAGCGACGATGGCACCATCCTCCACGCTCATGGAAACGCCGTGCAGGACCCTGATGACATTGAGGTAAGTTACCTCAATGCTATTGAGTTTGAGCATATACTCTCACCTGTGTCCAATCTTTCTCAAACGTCATTCTGAGCGAAGCGAAGAATCCGTTACCCACGGTAAAGGACGGATTCTTCAGTCGCTTCGCTCCTTCAGAATGACAATTAAAAGCTAACGTTGATTACTTACCGAACCAATCGAAGTCTTCGTACTTGACCACCGGCGCATCAATCCAATCGGTGAGAGGTACGATATTGCCGCTCTTTACCTGGAAGACACGCACCGATTTCGACAGACGATTGTCGCCCGTCGTATAGGTTACCGGGCCGTGCAGGCCGCCGACGTTGTAGTCCTTGAGTTTCTGGATGCCCTTCTCTTCGACGGCTTTCCAGGCAGCGGCATCGCCTTTAGCTAACACGTCATAGCCAACATTCTTAACAGCATTCTCCAGAATCTCGGCAACGATAAGGCTCTGCGCCCAGCAGGTGATATAGTCCATATTCTTCTTCTCATAGTCGGCGGGGTGGTTCTTCTGGATGTACTCGGTCATCTTGGCCATAGCGGCCACATCATCACCCCAGTTGACGGTGGGGAACACGCCGTAAACACCCTCGGCAATATCAGCCCCGGCGATATCAACAAAGGCACTGGTAAAGCCGGCGTGGCCCGAGCC
>CAYVPT010000454.1:0-1888 GCA_964453865.1 uncultured Dehalococcoidaceae bacterium | reverse complement strand
GAACCTTTCTACGCCACCGTGGACAACTTTACCTGCGTCGGGCCGATAATAACGGGCATGGCGGAAGGCGACCCCGTCTTCGAGGGTGGCCACATCGGGCCGGCCCTGAGCATATTCGAGGAAGCCCGCGCCAACCGGAGACTCTATCATTACATCACCACCCTCGAGAGGAACAGCGTCAAATACGTGGCTTTTGCTTCCATCGACAAGCTGACGTTCACCCCGGACGTGCTGATTCTGTCCGCCGACGGGACGCAGCTGGAAATTATCCTCCGGGCGATGTGCTTTGCGACGGGGAATATGTGGACAAGTAAGGGAACGCCGGTAATAGCCTGCTCCTGGTTACTCACCTACCCGTATATCAGCGGCGAGATTAACTTTATAAACACCGAAGTGTCCCACGGCATGACGGCCAAGCAGGTCTTTCCCAAGGGCACGATACTGATATCCATCCCCTTTGATAAAATCAACCCGATAATAGAAGGACTTCAAAAAATAGAATGGTACCCGGCCATGTTCACCGAGGGCCGGGACGCCCACGACCGCAAGTTCCAGGAAACAGTCCAGTCCCTGCACCAAAGAATGGAGGAGGACAATTAATTCTCCCTTAATCCCTCCTTACGAAGGAGGGAGACAGATTGGGAGAGATTGGGACATTTACGGGATAAGCAGTTAATGATACTGGGCGGCCCGGGTGGGAAAAGATAACATGAGAGGGGGATAAAGGGGGGTGAGGTAGAGAAGATGTATAAAGAGCATCCTGTTTTTATTACTCCTGAAGATGATACCAAAATATGGCGATATTTAGACTTGACCAAATTGTTAGACATACTATATAGACAAAAAATATACTTCCCTAGAGCAGACCGATTAGGTGATCCTTATGAAGGTTCATACCCAAAAACAAACGTGGATTATAGAAATACTAAACTCGCTGAGTTAGTTAAACCAGACATATTCCTGAATTTAAATTATAAAGATAGAATTAAAGCAGAAGGAAAATTTAATAGGACTTGGAGAAATTATTTCGGGATAAGCTGCTGGTGTATGAGCGAATATGAATCAGCAGCTTTATGGCATCTATATTGTAATACCTCAGGTGGAATAGCACTACAATCTACCATTGAACGATTAAAGGAGGGTTTGGTAGAAGAACAAAATCACATATATATAGGAAAAGTTAAATACATAGATTATTTAAATGAGAAAATACCCGAAGAAAATAAAATGTATCCATTAGTTTACAAAAGAGCAAGTTATGCGCATGAGAAGGAATTGAGAGCAGTAGTTCAATTACCAATTTTCGAATTTGAAGATAACGCCATTAAAAAAATACGAAGGTTGAAAGGGTATCATGTGAAAATAAACCCTAATGTATTGATTGAGAACGTATTTATTGCACCCGATTGTGAAAAATGGCAAAAGAGACTTGTACAATCAGTATTATCAAAATATGGATTAAGAAGAAAGGTTATACATTCAGACTTGAATAGAAAACCATTATTTTGATTTTTATGAAGGAGGCACTTCATGTCCCAACCTCAAGCCAGAATCGGCGTGATTGGCGGAACGGGGCTTTATGACATCGAGGGGCTGACGGATATTAAAGAGGTCAGGCCGGATACTCCCTTTGGTAAGACATCGGACGCTATAATAGTGGGGAAACTGGGCGGGACGGGCATCGCCTTCCTGCCCCGGCACGGCAGAAAGCACATCATCTCCCCCACCAACGTCCCCTCCCGCGCCAATATCTACGCCCTGAAAGCTTTGGGGGTGGAGTTTATTATATCCTCCAACTCCTGCGGCAGCTTCAAGGAAGAGCTAAAGCCGGGACACCTGCTGGTGCCCGACCAGATAATCGACCGCACGTGGCAGCGCCAGGGCACCT
>CAYVPT010000453.1:0-1895 GCA_964453865.1 uncultured Dehalococcoidaceae bacterium | reverse complement strand
CTGCCGAAGCCATGGAGAGTACCGTCGGGGAAATAAAGGCATTAAACCGGCAGGCAAGAGGAGTCGCCGCCGATGTTAGCTCGGCAGAGGACGTCGGTCGACTTGTCGAGACTACCATGAGCACCCTCGGCAGAATCGATATCCTCATCAACAACGCCGGGGTGACCAGGGACGGGCTGGTGATGCGGATGAGCGACGAGGACTGGGACACCGTGTTGAACATCGACCTGAAGAGCGCTTTCCTGTGCACGCGGGCGGTGCTGCGGCACATGCTCAAGGCGCGGTGGGGACGCATCGTGAGCATCGCCAGCATCGTGGGCATCAACGGGAACGCCGGGCAGGCCAACTACGCCGCCGCCAAGGCAGGGGTCATCGCCTTCACACGCTCCGTGGCGAAAGAGGTGGCGTCGCGGGGCATCACCGCCAACGCCATCGCCCCCGGCTACATCGATACCAAAATGACGCAGAGCCTCGACGAAAAGCAGTCGGAAGAACTTCTTAAACGGGTACCGGCCGGGTACGCGGGCACCCCGCGCGACGTGGCCGAGGCGGTGGCCTTCCTGGCAAGCGAGGAAGCGCGGTACATCACGGGCCAGGTATTAGGAGTGGATGGGGGGATGTGAAGGGGGGGAAAGGGTTCACTTTACCTTTATTATATGGATAAATATAGTCTCCTAGTATTACACTACTTACTAGGCTTTGGGAAATGCGAATATAGAGGTTATTAGGGCGTACTTTTATCACTCATTAGTGTGTCCACACTTGCATTAAATATAGGATTAATATATATTTAAACAAGAGGGACAGAAATTCCTATTTATTTAGGAATATTATGGCTAGGCAAAGACATCTCAGAAATGCCCCAATTACTGAAGCTATAATCGATTTTAGAGTTAAACTTCCAGACGGGTTTGACACTAAAAAGTTTCTTGAAGCAACGGCAGACTTAAACGCTAGTTACCCAAAGAATGAACCCAGAAGTATATTTACGGGCGCTTTTGGGATAGACAAGGGTAAACCTTTCATAGAGACACCTAAGGTAGAAGGTATTCAAGGATACTTCTTCAAATCTGAGGACGAGAAAAATATCGCACAATTTAGGGTTGATGGTTTCTCTTTTAACAGATTGCATCCTTACACAGAATGGGGAAATATTTTATCAGAAGCTAACAGGCTTTGGGGATTATATTATTCTATAGCTTCGCCCGAAATAGTCAAGAGGATAGCAGTACGATATATAAACAGACTTG
The DNA here is from genome assembly GCA_964453865.1 of uncultured Dehalococcoidaceae bacterium. Classification (GTDB taxonomy): domain Bacteria; phylum Chloroflexota; class Dehalococcoidia; order Dehalococcoidales; family RBG-16-60-22; genus CAYVPT01. The sequence continues at coordinate 645 of CAYVPT010000453.1, read as the reverse complement.
ATATTAAATTTCCGATAAAAGACTTTAATGAATATTTAACAGCTCCTCCATCTATTCCACCGTTATTACCCCAAGGAATAAGTCAGTTTTTGAATAGAATGGTAATTCATGAAGGAGATAAAACGATCAATCTAGTGCAGGCAATGGAACCGATTACCGAAACAAAGAAAATTGGAATCATTCTAGATATCGACGTGTTTAAAGTAAATGAAGCCGGATTCGAATTGGAAGATATTTGGTCAGAATTCGCGCAATTACGAGAACTAAAAAACCGAGTTTTCTTTGAAAGCATTACCGAAAAGACTGCGAGGTTATACGAATGAATGTATTAAATTATCCCCAGCGTAACATCAATCCTATTACGTTTCTTACTTATCCGATTAGTTTGGGTATGAGCGAAAGTGCTCATTTTATTCAAAGAGAATCAAATGAGTTACAGCGGAGTCTAACACAGAGTATAACATTCGGAGAACGTTTATCAAAAATGCTGGAATTTTTATTTCAAGTAAGAAAAGAACGGTCCGTCGATAACTGGGATGGATATGGTGCAAAAGCTATTAATGAACAATCCTATAACAATGCGATTAATTTTATCTTGTCATTACCGTCAAATACTCCTGTCCCAGATATAGATGTCGAACCTGA
>CAYVPT010000452.1:0-1921 GCA_964453865.1 uncultured Dehalococcoidaceae bacterium | reverse complement strand
CGGTAGCCGGGAAAGAAAATCCTGATAGCAAGGGGACGCTATGCAAAGTGAAGCTTTGAGAAATATCAAAACAATGCGGCAGGTTAAAACCGGCCATGACCTTGCCAGGAACCAGAGAGTCAGGACAACCAACTCTTTATCCAGGACAGAGGAGGAAGCGGCGCACTTACTCTCTTTGAGCGATCCACAAGCGAGACAGATTCTGGATAAAGAGATAAAACGTTCTGCCGCTATGGAAGCATCGGTAGATGTATCACGGCAGCGGTTACTAAGGGCAAGGGACAAGCTGGCGGTGACCATTAACAGGAACCGCGCACTAACTGAACTAAGGCACGAGCTGCAAAGAGCACGCTGGGGGAAAAGAGACTCTGTACCCCTAAAAATAGAGCCGCCGGCCAAGGGCGAAAACCTGCCCCGGATGAAAGTGAACTATTAAGCAGTATTTCGATTCATTTACCAAGAGAAGAGACGATTAGTAAATTGATGGCCAAGCTCCTTGTTCTTGGACTGGAGATTGAATGACCATGTATGAAAAGCCAGCGACAGTGTTCAGCGCTCAACCGGGTGCTGAATTTGTGGAAACGCCCTACATCAGGGACCTGACCAACCGGGCGCTCGATTATATCAGGGCGGGTTTCCCCGTCCACTTCAGCGGACCGGCGGGAATTGGAAAAACTACCCTGGCCTTACACGTAGCCGACCGAATAGGCCGACCGGCTGTGCTGATTTGCGGGGACCACGAATTTAACAGTTCCGACCTGATCGGTGGGCTGGTGGGTTACCACAAAAAATTCATGAAGGACAACTTCATCCGCTCGGTGCTCAAGACTGACGAGAGCATGACCTCGCACTGGGTGGATAACCGGCTGACCACGGCCTGCCAGTACGGCCTCACGCTAATCTATGATGAATTTACCCGGTCGCGGCCCGAGGCGAACAACGTGTTGCTCTCGGTACTGGCCGAAAGGCTCCTGCCTCTGCCTACGACCAGAGGTGGTGAGGATTATCTCAAGGTACACCCGGACTTCACCGCCATCTTTACCTCTAACCCCGAGGAGTACGCCGGCGTCTATAAGAGCCAGGATGCCCTACGTGACCGCATGGTAACCATAGAGCTGGGTAACTTCGATGAGGAAACCGAAGTCGCCATCACGCAGGCCAGGTCCGGGCTTCCCCATAACGATTCCCGGCGCATCGTCAGCCTGGTAAGAAAGGTCAGGCAGGCCAAGTCGAAGAGCAAACTAACACCCACGGTTCGAGGCTGTATCGTTCTGGGTAAGATATTAAATTTGAAAGGCAGGGCGGCTTTATATGCCAATAACGGCTTCAAGCAGATCTGCTTCGATGTTTTAATGACCGGTGTTTCCGGAAGGGACAGGAAAAAGGTCAGCCAGGTGATAGATGAATTTCTGGCTGCTCCTGTCCAGGTGGAGGCGAGCTATGTCTAAAAAAGAAGAAAATGATAAGGTCGAGATTGACTTTGGCATGGGCAAGATAAGCTTCGGAGGTTTATTTAAAGGGCTGGGTAATCTTATTGACCTTGCCGATAAGCTCCGTGAGGAAGGAATTGAGAAAAAGGGTGAGATCCGGGGCCTGCCCAGGGGCGCCAGAGGGGTCTATGGTTTCAGCATCAGGACCCTGGCCGGCAAGCCGGTAATCGAGAGCTTCGGCAACATCAGGGAAACAGCCAAAGGACCGGTAGTGGAGGAGGTAAGGGAACCGATGGTAGACGTCTTCGACGAAAAAGACCATATATTAGTCATCGCCGAGCTGCCCGGCGTAGCGGAGAGCGAAATCAAAGTGGAGGTAGCCGGGGATATTCTTAACCTCACCGCTGCTGACAAAGACAGGAAATACGCCAGGGAAATTCTCCTCCCCGGTAAGGTAAAGCCGGAATCGATAAAGACTTCCTATAACAACG
>CAYVPT010000451.1:0-1943 GCA_964453865.1 uncultured Dehalococcoidaceae bacterium | reverse complement strand
TACTTTACATCCCAGGTTCGCCTCCAGTGCTTTGACCACGCCGATGTTCTTGGCGATACCGCCGGTGATGGCGAATTTTTCCTCAATGCCGAGACGGTTGAGCAGCTCCGCCACGCGGTGGGCCATAGCGCTGCAATAAGCGGCCATGATCTCGTTTTCGGGCACGCCTTCTTCCAGCAGGCCGATAACCTCGGTCTTGGCAAAGACAACGCAGGTGCTGCTGATAGGCTTCGGCTCCTTATCAACTTTAAAGGAACGCGGGCCAATCTCCCAGACCGGCACCTGGATAAGGTCGGCGAATACCTCCATTCCCCTGCCCGTTCCGGCAGCGCACTTGTCGTTCATCATGAACTTCATTACCTTGCCCCGCTCATCGCAGCGGATAACCTTACAGTCCTGACCCCCCATATCCAGCACCGTCCTCACCTCGGGCCCGTACATGAAGTTGGCGCCGCGGGCATGACAGGCAATCTCGGTTATGGCCTGCTGGGCCATAGGCACGTTTACCCGGCCGTAGCCAGTGCCGATGCAGTAATCAAGGTTATCTACCACCATACCGGTATCTTTCAGAGCGTTGTTCATCGCCCTGGAGGCGCTTTCGGGACTGTCGTAGCCGGTACGCTGGTTGCTGTAGGCATAAAGCTTGCCGTCAACCATAATCACCGCCTGCGAGCTAACCGAACCAACATCAACCCCAGCCGTGATGAGCTTACCCGCTTTCCAGTCAACACCTGGGGTAACCCAGGTCTCCTCGGGCCATCTCCAGTATTCTACTTTGGCTTTTGCTTCAGTCATTGCTCTATTCTCTCTCCTGTCCCGTATTTAAGCCTTGCCTTCTTCGGCATCTTCTCTCTCCACCACCTTGGTTTTTACCTCTTCATCAACCACACCGGTGGAAGCCGCCACCGCCGCCCCCATGGCGCCGATGTAATCGGGTCCGTCCGGTACCACTACATCGCTACCTAGCTCTCTTTTCAGCGAATCCAGGAAACCGGTGTTCCTGGCCACCCCACCAATTATGACGATGTCTTTTTCCAGACCGACAACACGGGCTACCGAAGCAATCCTGCCGGCGATAGCGTCATGGACCGCCCGGGCAATATCGGCCTTGGCAATCTTCTGATGAATCAGTGAAACCACCTCGGACTCACCGAAGACAGCACACTGGGCATTCATCGGAATTGACTGCTTGGAGTTAAGCGAGATTTTAGCCATCTCCTCAACCGAAATCTCCAGCGCCCTGGCCATGGTATCCACGAAGGTGCCGGTGCCGGCGGCACACTTATTGTTAACAGAAAAATCCTTAACCCTGCCCTCGGCGTCAATCTTTATCGCCCGGCCTTCCTCACCGCCAACATCAATAATCGTCCTGGCGGAGGGAACAAGCCGTATTACCCCTGTGACGTCAGCCGCGACGTCGGAAATATAGCCGTTAGCGAAAGCAGCCCTCTTGCCACCGCTGCCGGTAGCCACCACCCGCTCCACGTCTTCTCGCTTTAATTTGGCCTGCTTTAGCGCCTCGTTGAAAGACTGCTCAGCGGCTTCCGCCTTCTGAATGCCAGTCGGCTGTGACGTCTTGGCCACTATTTTGCCGTCGTTCATGATTACGGTGTGTACATTCTTACCGCCTACATCTATACCTGCAACTATCATGTTATACTCCTTAAGATGAAATCGGCATGAGGCCACGGGCCGCCGAAAGCAAACTCGTCGAACACTACAGAACCCCGGTAGTTACGCAGGTAGGCGTAGAGGTCGTTGGCGTAACTCCAACTGCCACCTCGCCTTGCTACCCAAGAGTATATGCAGTAATTCCCTTAATTGCAATACTTCTGTGGCTTCGGGGAGAACATGCGACTTTTTGAAAGAATCAGCCGCATTTTGAGGAAAAATAGCTTCAGAAGTGGGCTCGGTAGGGTTCGAACCTACGACCAATCGGTTAT
>CAYVPT010000450.1:0-1948 GCA_964453865.1 uncultured Dehalococcoidaceae bacterium | reverse complement strand
GTGTGTGTATCTTCTCTGGGAAAAGGCTTTCTTCACATGATTACGCCTCTTTAAGTATAGATTACTTCCTGCTTAAGTGGTCTAAACTTATATTATTGTTTAACAAACTATTATTATAGTCGAATACTTGGAAGAAGGATAGGTCTCAGTATATTAAGACTCGCCTTTTAAGAGGAAATGGAAGAAGAAACGACCGAATTAGAAATTAACAACAGCCAAGCGCCAGCTCGTGAAGGACAGATCACCGTTTCCGAAGCAGGACGCCTTGGTGGCAATGCAACACTAAGGAATCAAGGGGCAGATTTCTTCAAGGATATCGGTAGGAAAGGCGGAAAACGAACAGCGAAACTCTACGGTCACCTCATGAGAGAGTATGGGCAGCGTGATGGACGCCCAAAAAGACCTGCTCTCCACTAGCATATGGGGGAGAAGCATCGAGAGGTAAAAGGAGGAAGCGGTTGGCCCATCGGTGCATTCTCCCCCAACACATGTTCATCATTCCATTCGCGTAGGAGTAAATGGTAATAACCTACCTGATATTTAAATCATACCGGAAATAATAAAGGCAAGCAAGTCTTACACAACATTCAGATCATAGTGGTTATAGCTATGGCTAAAGTATATTTAGAACCAGAATATGTTGATAGACATGAAGAGGCAGCTACCAACCTAAGGGATCGATTGCTCATCAGACTCCCTTTCCGTATCGGCTGCCGGATCAGTGAGGCTCTGGGGATCGGAGTAGAAGATATCGACTTCGCTCAAGGCACGGTCACGATTCAGCATTTAAAGGTTCGAATCAAGCTCTCATGTCCGGAATGCGGAACCAGCCTGGGTAAGAAGCATGTTTATTGTCCTGGATGCGGAAATAAAGTCAATCGTCCCGCAACCAAGGAAGGTGAGTATAAACGGCAGAGAGTCTTACCTATCGATAAAGTCACCTTAGACTTTCTCAAAGAATACATCGAGCGTGGCGGTCCGGTTCTTAAAAATGGCAAGAGGCTTATCTTTGATATCAATCGACACCGCGCCTGGCAGATTGTTACGGAATGTGCCGAACGAGCGGGTCTGCCAAAACTTGTTAATCCAGAGACCGGTAAGATTCATAATGTCTCTCCCCACAAGCTAAGAGACGCGTTCGCCGTAAATGCAGTGAAACAGGATGACTCCGGAGATGGTTTACGACTTTTACAAGAGCATCTCGGGCACCAGAGTTTCAACACCACGGCGAAATATCGTAAAATAGCCGGCGAAGAGCTCAGGGACTGGTACGACAAGCTTTGGCCAAAGGACAAATCATGACCTTGCCACTCAAGCCGAAGCGTGGTGGATTTTTACGTGTCATCGCCTGCGGAATTTTCATCAAATATTTCTTATTAGGTGTGGGACCTTATGATTCACCAAAGATAAATCCTAAGGTTGGTGCACCTCAGGCTGATATCTTTCGTTATTACAAATTAGTTTTAATGAGGGTTACAGCGTTGGACAGGGCTACACGTGTGGAAGAAAAGAGAGCCCGGAAAGAGAAACGCCGAATCAATCCTGATAACATTGAAAAACTTGCTAAAAGATACTTAGCCAGTATGCCGTATAAGGCTCAAGGTTGCCGCTACCATTCGTTCGTCGTATACTTTTCCAATCTACAAAGGTTAGGCTGGGTCGAGGAAACCGGCAGGGAAGAGGTATCAGCCTTCCAGGACCATTACCCACCGGGCCAGCCCCGTATTTACTTCCGTCTTACCGAAAAGGGCAAGGCGGCCCCAGACAGCCAGTGGTAACCCGAAGGCCGGTTGAAGACAACGATAGAGTCTATTAGACAGTTGTTGCCGACTAACGCGATTGATGAAGAGCGAAAGAGGAAAGAGAATGGAAATCAGCTGAGCCTAACGGACTAACAGTATATTACAAGGAATGAGAGGGGGAATCGTCTATCCGATTCCCCCTTTTT
>CAYVPT010000449.1:0-1954 GCA_964453865.1 uncultured Dehalococcoidaceae bacterium | reverse complement strand
CTGGCGCTTATTCTTAATATTATCGTTGGTGTCCTGATGGGACTGGCCGCTGCCATCAGGCGCGGCACCTGGATAGATACGGTTTCAACCTTTCTGGCAAATATCGGAGTATGTATCCCGATTTTCTGGCTGGGGCTGTTATTGATATACCTCCTTGGCCTTCAGCTTCGCTTGCTCCCTATTGCCGGCTATACATCTCCCTTTGATGATTTCTGGTTGAACTCAAGACAGGTAATCATGCCGGTCTTTTGCATGGCCATCGCTGGTCTATCGACTACAGCGCGCCTAACGCGGTCAAGCATGCTTGAGGTCACCCGCCAAGACTATATCCGTACCGCCTGGTCCAAGGGACTGCGAGAACGCACCGTCATCATGAGGCACGCTCTGAAGAATGGCCTTATCCCGATAGTTACCGTGCTGGGTATCGGCGTCGGCATGGTTTTCGCAGGTTCAGTGATTATCGAGACCATCTTTGCCATCCCCGGTATCGGCAGGCTGCTGGTTACCAGTCTCTTTGCCCAAGACTATGTAGTAATACAATCCTGCACCTTGGTAATCGGCCTGATCATCGTCTTATCCAACTTAATCGTTGAAATATCATATGTCTGGCTCGACCCCAGGATACGGTACGGTTAGGAGATATTGAATCATGGCGGAAGAGAATATAAATAACAAGGAGTTCTCGGAGGCCCCACCACGCGTTAGCGAATGGCGGCGTTTCTGGAAGGTTTTCCTGCAACGCAGGATAGTTATCTTCGGCCTCGTAGTCTTCGCCCTGCTGGTGATTGCCGCATTATTCGCCGATTTTCTGGCTCCTCATGACCCGTACCGCGGCGATATAGCCGATTCGTTGCAGCAACCGAATAGTACCTATTGGCTGGGTACAGATATTCAGGGCAGAGACACACTGAGCCGCCTTATCTTCGGCACCAGGACGGTACTGGCCGTCGGTTTTATCACGGTGGGGGTTGCCTCGGTTATCGGTTTCGCTCTGGGAATGATTGCCGGTTTCTTCGGCGGCATACTGGGGGCAATTATCCTGAGGGTAATGGACGCCCTGATGTCCTTCCCGATGCTGATACTGGCCCTCCTGCTGGCGGCCGTACTGGGAGGTGGCATTCAAAACGTTATTGTAGCTTTAAGTATCGCTTCAGTACCCGGGAACGCCAGGGTGATGAACGGGTTGGCCCTGAGCCTCAAGGAGAATGATTATATTATGGCCGAACGTTCGATGGGCTCCAGCAACTGGCGTGTCATGGTGAGTCATATCCTGCCGAATGCCCTACCGCCTCTAATAGTGCTGGTAACACTCCAACTGGGCGGTATTATCATGGCCGAGGCCGGGCTCAGCTTCCTGGGTATCGGTATCAAACCACCCGGGGCAGCCTGGGGTGCTATGGTCAACGACGGCTATAAATATTTGCTGAGCAATCCGGTGTTATCCTTTGCACCCGGCATTGCCATCATGCTGGTTGTTTTTGCCTTTAATATGGTAGGGGATGGCTTGAGGGACGCTTTGGACCCAAGACTTAGAGGTATACTCTGACACTCCCCAGCACTAAAGCGCGGTGGTTATCAATTCGGAGATTGAGTTATAATTACAGTCAGGGGTTGCCACAATAGAGGGGATATACCCTAAGGCCCTCTTAAGAATATTGCGAGCACCGTTTAGGTAAACTGAGTAGCGGAGAGACCACAGGAATGATAGAGAAAGAGACCTTGATCAGAGCGAGAGCCAAGACCGCCGATAGCGACGTCTCTGATGCCGGCATACTGGTGGGCCATCATCAGCGCTGCCTTTATTATTATAATAGTCCTCATCATCTACATTGTCTGGAGAAGGCACAACTAATTTTTATCAGGTTGTGCAGACTCAGGAAATTCCCCGGACGAACAGGCGAAATTATCCGCCATGGGGAGTATGGAGCAGTCTTTAGTTAAGCCATAGGGGGTG
>CAYVPT010000448.1:0-1970 GCA_964453865.1 uncultured Dehalococcoidaceae bacterium | reverse complement strand
GTGAAGAGAGTATTACTGCCGCCGCCGAGAAGCTGTGCCTTACCCAGCCCACCGTTACTTATCACATCCGGTCGCTGGAGAGAAATGTCGGACTCAAACTTCTTGACATAAAGAGACAAAAAGTATTCTTAACACAGGCTGGTACCGGTCTCTTCCGATACGTAAGTGAAATCTACCAGCAAATGACCAGCGCTGAAAAGTTCCTTGAAAATATTAAAGAAGCCAGTTTGCGGGTCGGCGTCGCCACCACTTTCGGTACCTCCGTGGCTTCGGCAGTATCTGCTTTTGAAAAGCTGTATCCCCGCGTAAAGCTGGTTATCAGGAGTTGTTCTTCCTTTGAGGTAGCCGAAGACGTTGGCAACTGTCAGGTAGACCTGGGAATCGTTGTCAGCATGGACTATGGGAATAATAAAATAAAGTCCGTTCCCATATCGAAACGTCAGCAACTGGTACTCGTGGCTTCCCCGTCCAGTTCCATCGCCCGGAAGCACCGACTGGAGTTTATGAACCTCTGTGGTTATCCGATGATATTAGGACCGGAGTCATCTGCCTCGCGGCGTATTATCCTCAGAAAGCTAATGACCGGGGGGTGCCATTCGCCGGTTCCCATCATCGTGGAGGTAAATTGTCCGGAATGGGGCCTTCATCTCGTTGAAAACGGGGAGGGGGTCGGACTGTTCCATGTTAGGAGTGTGGAGAGGTCCATCGCCGAGGGACGTTTGAAAGTGCTGCCGCTATCCGGTGAGATATGGGTGGGGGTAGATACCCTGTTGCGTGCCGATGCCCCCGAGCACCCCATGGTGGAGAAGTTTGTTTCCCTGGTAGGTCAAGCATTTGATGGTAAACCTCAGCGGTCTGCGGTAAGAACCGCTGTAAGATAAGGTTATCCCGCCGCTTTCAGTGCCTCCCGGATATCCTCGGCGACCATCCTTCTTTTAGATTTTTCAATCAGGAAATTCTTGCCGGCCGGCGTATATGATGGAAAAACCCTTATATCCCCGAGGTAATATGCCTGGTTTCTGATTTTATAGGTTGAACCCGCCGGTATTACCCTTTTACCCGCCTGTTTTTTCCAGACGGCATTCATCATTTTTATGGCCACATCTCCCATGAGCATAAATACTTTTACGTTCGGGAACAGGGCGATTTCCTGTTCAAGGAGCCGGGAGCAGTTTTTCATTGTATCCGGAGAAACGGCGTAGCCGGTCTTACCGCATTTTATCGCCGTGGTTATATAAATCCCTGAGTCAAGGATATCTTTCATATCAGTCACATCAGCCCCGGCATCTTTGAAAGCCTGGAGCGTTGTCTGTAAATAGAAGGGATTGCCTTCGGCGTAATAGTAGTCCGACCTATCATTGGGTGGGGCTTCCGTTATCATCAGGATTTTTATTTTAGCGGGGTCGATTTCTTCAGGCGGCAGTATGTAGTTGTTTTTATCCGTATCCGCGCACGGAAAGTCATGACATTTGATAAGGTCGCTGATTTTCATTTCATTCGATAATGAGATTATTTCACTTTACAGGTGAACGATAAATTTACACTCGTCACTATCGCTGGAAATTGCCGTCTCTCCCAGTTCCACTTTGACCGGACGACCGAGCACATACTCCCAGTGTTGTTCCGTAAAAGCCCGGGAACACTGACAGTAAGTAGGGGAGGCATTAACTCCATCCGGCAGGCCGTTTACCAGGGAACAATAGCAGCGTATTCCCTTATTACCGTATTTCCGGGGGGTATAGTACTGGATTAAGGTATCGCCATCCCTCTCGTAGCGAACACTGTTGCCGGGCGGTTCCATCATGGTCAGGTAATCTTCTTCCGAAGCACACAGGAGGCGCAGCTGCCTGGCGTCTTCCGTATCTTTATGATTGACGGTGTTGCAGGAGTGACCGCAGGCCGTCATTATCTGCCGGCGCGTTTCCTTATCGGTCAGGGTGTCCAGCCGTTCCAAGGCTTCTTTAAACCAT
>CAYVPT010000447.1:771-1971 GCA_964453865.1 uncultured Dehalococcoidaceae bacterium | reverse complement strand
GCGAGGGAGAAACCACCTATGTCATCGACCCCGATAAATGCGTTGAGTGCGTGGGACACCATGATGCTCCCCAGTGCGCTGAAATCTGCCCGGTTGATGCAGCTCAACCTGATCCCGATCATCCGAAAAAGTAAAGAAATAATCAGGTTAATAGAATAGTTGCGGGCGTCGGTACTTTCCTTTAAACGGTGCCGTCGCTCGCCCTTTCCCGCTGATAATAAAGCCAATCTTATGCAAAGAACACGGCTATTATCCCGGGGGATTTTTTATTTTGTGAAGAAAAAAGATATAAGAACGTATTTTGAGATACCGGTTAATCGAAGAAAGAGCTGACCGAGTCGAACTCATCCGGCAATAACGCCAGGATAAACGGGAAACCATCCAGCAGAAAGCTTGCCAGGGCGGACTCCGAAACCGTATCGCCGATACCCAGGAACTTCACCCACATGGTCAGGATAGCCCCGCAGAAAATACCGCCCAGTATTATTCCCAGCGCCGCGCCGCCCAGACGGTTTACCCAGCCCAGCAGTATCGCGGAAAGAACCGAACTCAACAGCCCGGCCACCACCCCGGTGATTATCAGCACCGCTATCATGATGAAAGCAAAAGCGGCTATCTCCGCCCAACCGGGCTCTTCAATGAATTTAAACGCCCCGGCCAGAGAATCGGAGAACTGACCCGCCAGAACGACACCGATGATTATCCCGGCTACGGTAAAAAGTATCTTGATAACACCGAATTTTAAGCCGGCCACGGCCGGGACGGCGATGAGTACCAGAATAACGATATCGAGCCAGTTCATAACAATATTGTACTACCCGGAATATACGGCGTCAATGATTTTTAGCACGGCGAAAGTCATAGCCGGTTAGTTCCCCAGCTCTTTAGCCCGTTCGTAGGCTGCTTGAACGGCATCACCGATAATGCGATTCCACCCGGCCTCCTCAAAGACCTTGAGAGCCCGCTCGGTGGTGCCGCCCTTGGACGTCACGTTCCGGCGTAGCTCAACGGGAGGTTTACCAGATTTTTGCATGAGTTCCGCCGCGCCTGATATTGTCTGTAAGACCATCTCCTGAGCATCCTCACGGGAGAGGCCGATATTAACCGCCGCGTCTATCAGCGATTCGGCAAATAAGAAGACATAAGCCGGACCGCTGCCGCTGACCGCGGTGACTATATCGAGGTATTTTTCATCATTAA
>CAYVPT010000447.1:0-761 GCA_964453865.1 uncultured Dehalococcoidaceae bacterium | reverse complement strand
GGATAGACCGCGACCATTCCTTTTGCTCACGGGTTACAGCAGGAGTGGCTGTCCAGCCGGAAAAGCCAAGGCCTACCTGGGCGGGGGTATTAGGCATGGTACGCACGATACGGTTATGAGCCAGTCCCCGCGAAATGGCATCTATTTTTATTCCGGCGACAATTGAAAGAACAAGCTGGGCCGACTGTATAACTCCTTTTAAATCGGTCAGGACCTCCGGCAGGTTCTGGGGCTTGACAGCCAGGATGACAATATCTTTACCGGTAACAGCTTCCCTATTGCTTTCAGAGACAGCCACGCCATATTGTTTTTTCAGGTACTGGCGTCGCTTTTCGCTGATATCACTGATACTGACATCGGCAGATATAGCCAGCTTTTTTTCCAGCAAAGCGGCCAGAATCGCCTCGCCCATGTTGCCGCCGCCGATAAAGGCTATTTTCATGATATTATCTACCTCACCCCCTGTGTCCCCTTCTCCTATCAAGGAGAGGGGGAGTTATTTGGGAAGAGGGGCTCCGCCCCTCTTGGACGCCCCTTATACCAGACAGTCCGCCCCTTACCTGGCTACAATATTGACCAGTCTACCGGGAACATATATTATGTTAACTATTTGCTTGCCCTCAAGATAATGCTTGACCTTCTCAGATTCGGCAGCCAGTTGCCTGGCTTCATCCTCGGTAATAGATACCGGCGCGGTTATCTTATCCCGCAGCTTGCCGTTGACCTGCACCACCAGTGTGAACTCCTCGCTGGTCACCAGG
>CAYVPT010000446.1:0-1981 GCA_964453865.1 uncultured Dehalococcoidaceae bacterium | reverse complement strand
CCGCTACCGTCGAGGAGATTCAGGCGATAGTCAGGTATTGTAATAAAGCCGGCATTCTGTTCAAGCCTTCAGCCCGCGCTTTTGAGTACGTAGCTACTTACCTGGCAAGTGAGCGGGGTATCCTGCTGGAACTGAAGCGGATGAACCGGATTCTGGAAATAGACGAAAAGAATGCGCATGCCGTTGTCGAGCCTTTCGTGACGATGTACGAACTGCTGGATGCCGCCGGCAGGGTTGGCTATTACGTCGGGAAACCCGGCGTGGGGTACACCGCCTCGGTAATTTCCCTGGCCTGCTGCCATCAGGAGATGACCATCTCCCAGCTTTATACCAGTGGTTACGGGCGCAACGTCCTGGGTTGTGAATGGGTCTTACCCACTGGGGAGATATTGAACCTGGGTACCGCCGGCAGGGAAGGGGGTTGGTTCTCGGGAGACGGGCCGGGATTCAGCCTGAGGGGTATTTTAAGAGGGAGGGCCGGAGCTAACGGCGGTCATGGCATTATCACCAAATGCTCGGTTAAACTATATCCCTGGTACGCTGATCCGCCGTCATTCTTCGATATGAAAAGACAACCCGGAGAAGCTCTATCGGCCGGCCAGATAGAAAAAGTGCCGGATAACTACCGGGTCAATGTCCTCACCTTTCCCGATACGGAAAAGATGATGAAAGCTTCGACGGAAATCGGCCAGGCGGAACTCGCGTGTATTGTCGCTCCCGCTTATCTCGGTGCCATGGGATTTGGTACTGAAGGCGCTGATGAAATGTTTGCACAGATGAAAGAAAAGCCGCCGACGGATCCCACAAAGGTTGCAAGGACAGTGCCGGTGTTTGTCAACGGTCACTCCGCCAGGGAACTGGAATACCGGGAAAAGGCCGTGCTGACAGTCATGGAAAAGTGGGGCGGCTACCTGGACCCTGAGTACAATGATCCTAATGTGAAAGCCCAGATGTTCATGTACCAGATATGGTCCTTGGGCGTGGGACTCGCCCGGGGTACCGGCGATTTCATGGTATCCATTCAGGGAGCCGATGGCTCCACGGAGATGCACCTGAATTACCGTCCGGTCGAATTTGACGCTTTTAAACCATTCAGCAAACGCGGGTCTATAGTACAGCCCAACATGGGCATGTCGTACCGTCCTATGGAACATTATTCGCTGGGTTCCTCCGGTGGTATCGCGACAGGTTATGACCCCTTTGACTCGGACTCCCTGGCTGCCGCCAGAGAGTATATGAACCTGGTATACGACTCTAAAAGCCCCTTCAGGCGTTTCAGCTATACTAACCGGGGCGCCATGATGCAGGTAGAGGATATCGAGCATATTCACCAGAAGTGGGGGCCTCTATATGATAACTGTGATAAGTGGTTAATGAAGGTCAGGAATATGCTGGACCCCAACAGAGTGGCCGATTGGACGGGTTATATTCCACCGGAGTATTCCGACGAGAAAACTAAAAAGGAAACCAAAGGTTAAACCTGAATAAGAGCCACTCAGACGCTGTCTACTTCGACCACGGCACCTGGACTGATTTTATTATCCAGGGGAAGAAGGAGGGACTTGATGGCAACGGAAACCCAAAAGTTAATACACAATGTACTGGATACCAGGTTTGAGGCTTTCAATGGGGAGGTTCTACGAGACGCTAAAAGACAATTAATTGACCTGATAGGTGTCATGGTGAGTGGTTACAACGGGCCAGGTAACTCAGCGCTATTCGACCTGGTAAGACAGTGGGGTGGAAACGGAGAGGCTACCATCCTGGTGCATGGGGACAAAGTGCCTTTACCACATGCTGCCATGATGAATAGTCTTCAGGGTCGGTCCTACGATTTCGAATGTACGGGACCCGATGCTTTCGGACAGAATGAAGGCATGTTTCCCGGTCATGTTCAGAGTTCGACAGTACCGGCGGCACTATCCGTAGCCGAATATGTCGGCGCTAGTGGTAAAGACCTCATCAGCGCCGTAATCCTGGG
>CAYVPT010000445.1:0-2003 GCA_964453865.1 uncultured Dehalococcoidaceae bacterium | reverse complement strand
CCGTCTCCACCAGAAACACAGAAAATCCCCTGGTTATCCGGGGGATTTCTTATTCAACGGGTCTTAGTAACGGGCATTATAGTAGTAAAGCACGGTAGTTCGCCAAGGCGCTGGCTGGTAAAGAGCCTGTTAGTAGGCACGGAGCCAGTGAAAGGGCAGGGTCTTGTTTACATATAATGAGAGGTGTGTAATTTGCCTAACCTGAATGACTTGATTTTGGATATTTTTGTATTAGCTTTTGTGTCTAATGCTATCTTCGATAGATACAGATAATACTGTTACGAGAGCGGATATTCAGACAGGCACTTCTACAGTTATGCTCGTTCCTTTATCCGGTTGCGAGTGTACTGTTAGCACGCCACCGGCTAACTGGGCTCGTTCCTGCATTCCGGCCAGACCGAGTTTACCATCTTTGGCAATATCTCCTATGTTTTCAGGTAGGTGAAAACCCTTTCCGTTATCTTTAACGGTTATTCTCGTCTTGCCCTCGCAGAACTCAACTGCAATTTCGGCTTTAGTGGCACCGGAGTGTCGCCATACGTTTCTCAGGGCTTCCTGAGTGATGCGGAAGAGAGCTATCGCCGCTTCTTCCGAAAGACGTCGCTCCTCACCCGTGACATTGACCTCAGTCGGTATTCCCGAGTATTCGGTTACGTTAGAGGCCAGCCACTCCAGTGCTGGTAACAGTCCCAGGCGGTCTAAAGCTGCCGGTCGCAGGTCTTGGCTCAGGCGCCGGACGCCTCGTAAAATACTATCGGTCTGCTGCCATAGCTCCTCCAGGAGGAGACGATTCTCTTCGGATAGGCCCTCCTTTTTTAAGGCGAGGGCATCTAATTGCCTTGAAAGCACCACCAGAGCCTGGATAGTGTCGTCGTGCAGCTCATGGGAGATACGCTTTCTTTCCTCCTCCTGGGCCCTGGTAGCCTGTTGCAAATAGAAACGCAGGTTCCGCTGCGTTATTCTGAGTTCTTCGGCAATTTTTTGCTGCTCTTCCCTGGCTGCCTCCAGCTTGATTCTATAATCACGTTCTTTCCTCAGCGATGCGAAACTTATAGCCAGTACGTTGCCAATGATGAAAACGGCACCGGTTTCAAAAAGCGCATCCATGGAATATTCTGAAATAAATATCGCCCGCGGCAGCATGCAGCCGAGAGCTACCAGTGAAGTAACTAAAGCCCCCCGCCACCCGAACAGGAAACCGGCCCACACTATCGGTGCCAGGTAGAGGATTCTTTCGAAGGCATGTCTGTCCAGACCGAAATTCGCGGTTAGCTGACTCAGGAAAGCCGGATGCGCCAGGGCTTCTTCGTAGTAGGGCAATGTAATCAACACAAGAATAGCCAGGATAAACCAGAATCCCGGCCTGCGAAAGCCCTTTATTAACCCTGTTGTTAGGTGGCGAATCACAGACATACCTGGATATTTCATTGCCGCTGATTCTCAGGACACGTCATCAAGGGTAACCCAGCCTTCTTTCAAGGCGTGTACTACAGCTTCAGTCCGGGAGCTGACCTGCAGTTTATTAAAGATATGTGCCAGATGAGCCTGCACAGTACGCAGGCTGAGGAAAAGTTTATCGGCAATCTGCTGGTTGCTCAAACCGCGGGTTGCCAGCTGGAGCACCTCCGTCTCCCGCTCACTCAGGACCTTCGGTGACTCTTGGCTGGCTGGTTTTCCACCTGTAGGTGTGAAGCGGTTGAGAACCTTGCGGGCAATCGCCGGGTGGAGGACCGATTCCCCGGCATATACCTCTCGCACGGCCTCAATAAGTTCGCGACCCCTGACGCTTTTCAGTAGATAGCCGGCCGCTCCGGCTTCAAGGAGTCCGAAGACGAACTGGTCATCGTCATAGGCAGATAGTATAAGTACAGCGACGGCGGGGTAAAGTGCTTTAATTTGCTTGGTGGCTTCGATGCCGTCGACTTTAGGCATGGCGATATCGAGGATGGCAACATCCGGACTGGAGCTGCCGGTCAATCTCACCGCCTCTTCCCCATCGGCCG
>CAYVPT010000444.1:0-2020 GCA_964453865.1 uncultured Dehalococcoidaceae bacterium | reverse complement strand
TGTGGCACTTTCCGTAGGGTCACCCCTCCTGGGTGTTACCCAGCATCCTGCCCGGCGGAGCTCGGACTTTCCTCCCCTTTCAAAGAAAAGGGCGGTCACCCGGTTTACTTGACCAGGTAATAGTGTAGTGGAGAGATGGGGGATAGTCAATATGTGGGAATAAATAAGGGGGGGATTAATGCCTGTCCAGGGCTTTATTGGCCAGGGCGTCCGCCACGGAGTTTTGCTCGCGGGGAATATAAGATACATTAAGGATTTCCAGGGAACCGGCAAGCTGCACTACTTTCTGATATAGCGGGCGTAAAGCGGTATTCTTTATCTTGTATTTGCCGTTAATCTGGTTCACCACCAGTTCCGAGTCGGATTTTAATGTGACATGTTTCGCACCCAAGCTGACGGCTTTTTCCAGGGCAGCGATAACAGCCCGGTATTCTGCCTGATTATTGGTAGTGACACCAAGACGGCGAGAAATCCGGGTTAGCGGTTTGCCGGCTTCGTCCTGAATGATAGCACCGATAGCCGCCGGACCGGGATTGCCCCGGGCGGCGCCATCCGTGAAGATTGTTACGTTCTTTATGCTCAAAACCGCCTTCAGGAGATAAAAAGGATACGACCGCAGGTACCGCACTGCACCGGTTGGCCGCTGCGGGCTTTCTGGAGTACGCTGGCTGATAGAGAGATATGGCAGGCATGGCAGATACCCTGCTCCACCTTGGCAACAGCTTGCTTTTTTTGCTGCCTTATTTTATCATACAGGTTCAAAACTGATGGCTCTATCTGGCCGGTCAATTGCAGGCGTTTTTGTTTTAATTCAGCCAGGTTCTTCTTAAGCTGGGCAATCTCGTCAGTGAGTTGCTGCTGCTGTTGCTGCCACTCTGCTTCAAGCTTCTGATAATCTGCGGTCAGGGAAGCGACTTTCTTTTCTGTCGTTTCTAACTCGTCGATTATTTCCAGGGTTTTATTTTCCAGCTCTTCGTTCATACTTTTTAATGTGTTGACTTCATGTTGGAGGCCGGATAGCTCTTTGGGATTGGTAATTTTACCCCCGTAGAGCTGCTGTTCTATAGAGGCTATTTTCCCCAGTGTATCGTCCACCTCCCATTGGGCGTCATGGTGGCGGTGACCGAGTTCTTCGAGGTGCTTCTGTTCGGAAGTAAGGTTTTTCCGGGCATTATCCAGTACCTCCCTCTTACCCAGCTGCTCGGTTTTTTGGGCGAGGGCCTGCTCCTGATGTTCGATATCAGTATCGAGTTCCTGTAACTGAAAGAGCTGCTTGGTTACGGCCATTCTAGTCTCCGATGTATTCTATAACGTACGTCTATTAATATCAATCCGGCGGGGAGTTGGCGACAAGAACGGCTAGCTTCTATAGAACATAAGTGCTATTATATTTTTCAGGAAACAATTCGAGGCTGAGTAGGCGTGGATTGTTTTTAGCGTTATGTTAAAGGGGTGATTATGAGGGTACTCAGAATGGCTGTCAAAAGCAGGCAATGGGACCTGGCAGCTCATACGATAGTGCTGGCGGCGGCCACAAAACTGGAGAATGGAGAGAAACCGGATGACAGCGGAAACAGGGCGAAAAAAAAGCGTCCCAAAGGGTAACCAGAACGCTCGTACACACGGTTTTTACGCCGAGGTACTGGACGCGGCAGAACGGGTAGACCTGGAGATGGCATCGGACGTGTACGGGATAGACGACGAGATTGCCGTGCTGAGGGTGAAAATAAAGTCGGCACTGGAGAAGGACCCGGAAAACCTGAAACTCATCATGCAGGCGACGAATGCCCTGGCGGGGCTGGTGAAGACGCGTTATAAGATATCGGCGGAGCAGAAGAAGGGCTTGAAGGAGGCGATTGCGAACGTCGTGAGGGATATAGCGATACCGCTGGGAATAAGCGTGGGCAGCGCGGCGATAGGGAAGAAATTATAACAAATGGAGAGGGATCATTAATACCTCACCCCCTTTGTCCCCCTCTCCTGGCAAGGCGTACCGCAGGAGAGGGGGAGGTAGTTTGAG
>CAYVPT010000443.1:0-2028 GCA_964453865.1 uncultured Dehalococcoidaceae bacterium | reverse complement strand
TCCCCATCCACGGGGAGTACCGGCACCTGAGCCTCCATGCCCGGCTGGCGGAATCGATAGGCATTCCCGAGAAAAATACCTTTGTCATGGAAGATGGCGATGTCCTCGAACTCAGCGCCAACACGGCTAAAATAAATGGCAAGGTCAGCTCGGGGCATGTCTATGTCGATGGACTGAGCGTCGGTGATATCGGCGGGGTTGTCCTGCGCACCCGTCGGATGCTTTCACGTGACGGAATCGTCGTGGTCATTATCGCCGTCAACCGTCAGAGCGGCAAACTGGTCGGGCGACCCGATATTGTCACGCGGGGATTTATCGATACCCGTGAATTCATGGGTATGATGAATGAAAGCCGCGAACTGCTGGCGAAAACACTCGACCACAGCGGCGGCCGCGTCACCGAATGGAGCTTTATTAATAACAAGGTCAGGGATACATTGGAGAAATTCTACTATGACAGGACCAAGCGGCGTCCGATGATACTCCCCTTCATGGTTAAAGTATAACATCGCTTTTTCAAATCCATCAGGAGTAGTATGGCCAGAAAAAAGGCCCTGAAAAAATCCATAAAAAAATCCACCAGACCCAGGTCGAAGGAAAAGCCACAGCCGAAACGTTCTTCGGGGGGTTTCTTCCAGTTCCTGGTGTCAAGACCGATGCGCCAGCTCCTAATGATTGTCATTGTCCTGGTGCTGCTGTTTGTCTTCCGGGAAAGCCTGCAGAGTTTCTTTGAGACAGTACGAAAGCTGCTCGGCTGGGGGTCCGTCTTTATACTCATCGCCATCTTTACGCTCATTACCATGGCCTGGCGACGCCAGCTGGGTTCGGTTATCACTCACTGGCACCAGTGGCTGGGCGGCATTGCCTTCGTCCTGGCCATCTGGGGCATACTCGCCACCTTTAAGCCCGACACCAGCGGGCTGTTCCCCGAGGGTCTCGGGGGCAGCTTTGGACGTGATATCGTCGACGCTCCTCAACCTTGGTATATTTACGCACTGCGTATTCTGGCCTTAACGATTATCGGCATCATCCTGGTAGCGCCGCGTTCCAGCTTCCGGGCTATTAAAACTTTCTTCCTGTGGGTCAACGAGAGGTTCAAGAGAGCCCCAGCCCCCCCGAAGCCGGAGAAAAAGGTTACCGCAACTCCCGTGCAGCGCGTCATTCAAGGCAGACCACAAACCGGTGAAAAGCCGCCGATGCCCGAGATAATGCACACGCCGCTGGTACCCCCGGAGGTCACCACATCCAGAAAGAGGCTGGAGGAGCTCGCGGCAAAGGCGTCCGCTCTCAAGGCCGCTGCTGCCAAACCGCCGGATACTACGAAAATTCCTGATATCTCAAAGGCGTCTGATACCGCCAGGCCAGCCGAAGCCAGTCCGTCCGGGCAGGAATTACGCCAGGTAGCCGAGGATGTCTGGAAGAAGTACGGGCAGTCACAGGAGCTGGTAGTTGTCGATGGCTGGCGCCTGCCCCCTGTCGATATCCTGGATATATCCCCCGAAATCCAGTTCAGCCAGGCCGATAATATCCAGCGGTCCCGGCTTATCGAAGAAACACTGGCCAGCTATGGCGTCGAAGCCAAGGTGGTGCAGATTAATGCCGGTCCCACCGTTACCCAGTTCGGCGTTGAACCCGGCTGGGACAGGAAGTTCAAAGAGATTAAAGAGAAAGACCAGGACGGCAATGTTCAGATAAGAATGGAAGAGACATCCAAGACGAGAGTCAAGGTGGAGAGAATCAACTCCCTGGCTAATGACCTGGCGCTGGCGCTGGCAGCGCCCACCATCCGGATTGAAGCCCCTGTCCCCGGAAAAGGCTTTGTCGGCATCGAAGTCCCCAACATGACTTCAGACATGGTCAGCCTGCGGAGCGTGGTGGAGACCAGCGCTTTCCAGAAGCTGTCAGCCAGGACCAACATGGCTCTGGCGCTGGGCAAGGGAGCCGGCGGTGAGGCCGTGGCCGCTGACCTTACCAAAATGCCCCACCTGCTTATCGCCGGGGCTACCGGCAGCGGCAAGACGGTCTGCC
>CAYVPT010000442.1:0-2036 GCA_964453865.1 uncultured Dehalococcoidaceae bacterium | reverse complement strand
GTAGACCTTGCCGTCGTAGCGCGGGGACTTCGTCCAGGAATAGGCGTCCTTCTTGCCGTACTGCGGCCTGGTATCTCCCCTGGAAGGATGGAGTCCGGATGTTGAGTCCTCATACCAGGAGTGCTTGACGTATTCGGTTATTTTATCCGTATCCAGGTCGCCCGGTTTGAGGTCGGCAGAGATGATCCCCTGCTTGAACAGCCTTTCCCGCGTGGTGTAGTCCGGGCTGCTGCCGTCCAGGTCGAAGCTGCCATAAGCCAGCAGGTTTTTACAACCCGCGCCGATTTCCGCGTAGTCGAGATAGGCGCCGGCTACCGCCAGGACATCGGGGATATAGACATTATTGATGAAGTCCTGAAGTATTTTTATCTTCCAGATATAGGCCATGATATTATCGGCGGTGGGGACGCTGGTAACGCCGCCGGGGACGACACCAACGCTATGGGGTATCTTACCGCCGAAGATAGCCACGGCCTCGTGACCGATACGCCGTATTTCCAGGGCTTTGACGTAGTGGGCGACAGCCTGTTGGTTTACCTCGGGCGGCAGGCGGTAATCACCTTCGTAGCGGGGCAAAAACGGCTCCAGAGCGCCGCGCTGAATAAAGTCCTTGACCGAATTCAATTGAGAGTCGTTGCCTTCGTATTTAGCGACATCAGCCACATTAACGTAGTCCAGAGCGGTCAGGTGGTAGAAGTGCAGGATATGGTCCTGGACGATGTGCGCTCCCTGGATAAGGTTGCGGATGATACGGCCATTATCCGGTATCTTGTCCGCAATACCGAAGGCGCTGTCGAGGTTCAGCGTGGCGGCGATGCCGTGCGACTGCGGGCAGACGCCGCAGATACGCTGGGTAATCACCTGGGCATCGCGCGGGTCACGCCCCCGCAGGATAATTTCAAATCCGCGGAAGAGGTTGCCGGTAGTCCGGGCATCTTTAACGACACCATTTTCAACGACACACTCGATTTTCAGGTGTCCCTCTATCCTGGTGACGGGATCGATAACAATTTTACCCATTATTAGCCTCCTTGTTTGCCCAGTAGGCACCGACGACAGGGAGGTCGACATCAACGAGCTTCTCGTAGAAGGGTGCCGTTTCGTCGGGGAATTCCGGCTGGGTACAGCCGTTGCAGGGCGCCCCGGCACCGATAACCCAGTTGGTGCCGCTGTTCCAGTGCCGTATGGGGCAATCGGCGTGGGTGATGGGCCCTTTGCAGCCGAGTTCATAAAGGCAACCTTCGTCACCGAATTTCTTGGCGAACTTGCCTTCATCAAAATAGGCACGGCGGGGGCAGTTCTCATGAATCAACTTGCCGTAGTAAGCCTTGGGCGCAGAAAATCATCGAGGTCTTCGGCTTTGGGTAGTCCACCCAGAATAATACTGGCGACCGTCCCCACAAACCAGTCGGGGTGGGGGGGACAGCCGGGGATATTTATCAGGGGTTTCTTAATGCCTTTCGATTCCAGGGCTTTCTGTACGGAGACGCAGCTGGTGGGGTTGGGTTTGGCTGCGGGTATACCGCCGAACGAGGCGCAGGTGCCCATGGCAATAACGGCAAGGGCGTCCTGAGCCAGCTCCGTCACCCTTTGCAGCATGGTGACCGGCTGGCCGTTCCGTTCACCGACAGCCCCGTAAACGGCGTCCTCAGCCATGGGGACAGCGCCGTCAACGACGAGGACATACTCGCCTTTCTGCTGTTTTGCGGTATCCTCCATTACCTGAATAGCCATTTCACCGGCGGCAGCCATGACGACCGGGTGAAATTTGAGGTTAATGTGCACACCGGGGACTATCTGGTCGATTAGCACATTCTTAATGGTGGGACTGGCTGAATTCAGCATGGTCACGGCGCAGCCGCTGCAGCCGGCTGTTTGCAGGTAAATTACCGGAAGTTCCTTAACCATTAAGTCCGACTCCTTTCATAGTGATTTCTATATTCACACATCAAGATATATAGATAAAAGACTCAGGAAATGTGCAATCGGGGATGAGAGGGCATACCAATACGCTAAAGAAATTCAACATGTACCAG
>CAYVPT010000441.1:0-2057 GCA_964453865.1 uncultured Dehalococcoidaceae bacterium | reverse complement strand
AGTCGGAACTGCCGGGGACGTTAGTGATAAGGTGGGAAATCAGGCCGCCGGTAGCGGACTCCACCGCACCCAGCGTCAGGCCTTTCTGCCGCAGCAAGTCCCCGATTTCAT
Source organism: uncultured Dehalococcoidaceae bacterium (assembly GCA_964453865.1). Taxonomy (GTDB): domain Bacteria; phylum Chloroflexota; class Dehalococcoidia; order Dehalococcoidales; family RBG-16-60-22; genus CAYVPT01. The sequence continues at coordinate 1,946 of CAYVPT010000441.1, read as the reverse complement.
ATTCCAGTCTAGCCATACTTAAACATACCTCTCCATCAGATTAAACAATAAATTATCGAACTCATCAGGTTTACTTTTATCGATTCTGGTTAAAATACGGGAGACCTCCTCATAACGCGCGGCGTCATCAAGGTCATCAAGTCTTTCGTATAAGCCGAGACGGCGGCCCAGTTTATAGTTATCCCTGTCCTCCGGCGGTAGCGCCTGAAAACGCCCGATAACCGCCAGTATCTCCTCTTTGTCCCCGGGCAGTCGGCCCTCGACCTCCGGCAGCAGGTTCATCATGTGGTCGCTGACGACCTGCGTCCGGCAATCGAGGTGTTCAATCATCAGCTTGATTTCCCCGACAATCTCTTCGTCCGTCAGCCTGACGAATTCTCCGCTGGCAACGTCGCTATACAGGAGCATCCTGGGCTGGACAGTCAGTGTACGCAGTCGGATGAAATCTGGGTTAATCTCGTTGAGCACCCGGGCCGTCTCCAGCGCGTGCTCACGCCACCATTTTTTACCACCAGCCCCGGGAATAACGTAAGTACAAAGGGAGATGCCGGAAGCCACCACGTTCTTGCCCCCGGCAATATGGCCGGCGGCGGTGACGCCCTTGTCCATGAACGCCAGGACAGGGTCATAGCCGGACTCCACCCCCATGTGAAGTCGGGAAAGCCCGGCCTTATGCAGGTCTTTCAATTCGGCTAAAGTCTTTTGTGAGGCGGTTTTTGAGCGGGAGTAGCTGGTGATACGTTCGATGCAGGGGAAGGTCTCTTTGAGGTATTTTATCACCTCGATAAGGCCGGGAGTCTTCATAATCAGGGTATTGGCGTCCTGGAGGAAGGCGTTTTTCCCACCGGCGTACATCCAGAGGGCAACGTTGCGGGAGGCATCATTGGGGGCACCGTTGTAGACGGTCGCCGCCGTTTGACGGATATCATTGCCGGATTTATCGGCAAGCTCGATTATTTCATCGTGAACAGCTTTAGCGGTATCGATATCCCGCTTGATTTCCTCGACCGAACGAAGCTCGAATTTAGCCCCCTTATAAATAGGACAGAACTTACAACGGTTCCAGGGGCAGTTGCGGGTGACCCGTATCAATAGCGAATAAGCCTCACTCGGCGGGCGGATAGGACCCAGGTCGTAGGACTCCGTCAGGACATCATTCATAACCATTCGAAGACATTGCTCTTGATAAAATCAAAGTTGGCGGTCACCTTACCGGCGCCGGACACGATGCCCATGTGACCGGGCAGCAGATGTTCGACATCAAGCTGCGAAAGAGCCTCGATGGACTTTTTCAGGTCTTCGGCGTTACCGCCGGGGAGGTCGACGCGGCCGGTGTTCATCTCGAAAATCACGTCGCCGCAAATAAGCACTTTCTCCTGCCGGTTATAAAAGCAGACGCAGTCCGGCGAGTGCCCCGGAGACACAATCATTTCCAGCTGCACGCTATCGTTAGCGAGAGTGGTATCCTCCAGAATGTAGTCCTCGGTAAACTCACCCGGCTCAAGGCCGAAAATCCGGGCGCCGTTAACAACCACCAGTTGATAATTTTCCTTCTGGACGGGGTGCATGGCAATACGGGCTCCCGAAAGTTCTTTGAAGGCCCGATTGGCGCTGCAGTGGTCGATATGGAGGTGCGTATTGACGATAACGCCGATATCCGCGGGGTCGATGCCGTCCTGCTTTAAACCATTAATACGCCCCTGAATAAAATCCGCGTTGCCGGGGTCGATAATAATGCCGGGCTTCCCCCCGATAACATAGGTATTACAGTCCAGCATCCCCTGTTCCGGATAGTAATATAGATTATTTCCCAGTTTCATGTTATATTATCTCCAAACGTATATAATAACCGTAACTAATTATATATCATTAAAACCGGACAATAAACCGATAAGGAGGGAAACAGATGGGGATATTTGCGGCAATCCTGGGCGGCATCGGCGGTC
>CAYVPT010000440.1:0-2058 GCA_964453865.1 uncultured Dehalococcoidaceae bacterium | reverse complement strand
AGCAGCGGTCTCCAAAACCGCCGGTCAGGGGTTCGAGTCCTCTCACTCCTGCCATCCTTCTTCCGGCAGAGTGTGCCGAGGTGGTGGAATAGGTAGACACGCCATCTTGAGGGGGTGGTGCGCGTAAGCGTGTGGGAGTTCAAATCTCCCCCTCGGCACCATATCCTGCCATATTTTTCATTGAGGAATACTCTGGACATAAAATGAACCGTTACGATTATATAGTGGTGGGGAGTGGTATCGGCGGACTCTACACGGCGCTGCTGGCCCGGGAGCAGGGCAGCGTGCTGGTTATCACCAAGGGCAGTATCGACGACTGTAATACCAGGTACGCTCAGGGGGGTATTGCCGCGGCTATCGGCAAGGATGATTCTCCGGACCTCCATTCCCAGGATACTGTCAATGCCGGCTGCGGCCTGTCCAATGAGGAAGCGGTGAATATACTGGCTGAAGAGGCGTCGGTTCGCATCGCCGACCTGGTGGATTACCGGGTGCCGTTCGATACCCTCGACGGCGAGATTGCCCTGACCATGGAAGCGGCGCACAGCGTGCCCCGTGTCCTCCACGCCGGGGGTGACGCCACCGGCGAATATATTGAAGTGGCTCTGAGCCGCCAGGTGCGTTCCTCCGGTATTAAGGTGCTGGAAAATTTTCTGGCTACGGAAATACTGGTGGAGAAGGGTAAGGTTGCCGGTATCCGGGCGCTCGACTGCCGTACGGGTACCCTGGAAGAATTCGAATGTGCGTACCTGATACTGGCTACCGGCGGCGCCGGGCAGCTGTATAAATACAATACCAATTCGGATGTCGCTACCGGCGACGGTATCGCTCTGGCCTTCGGCGCCGGTGCCGAGATAGTCGATATGGAGTTTTTCCAGTTCCATCCCACCGCCCTGCGTATGTCCGGGGTCCCACCGTTCTTGATATCCGAGGCGGTGAGGGGGGAAGGGGGAGTCCTGCGTAACGCCAATGGCGACCGTTTTATGGCCGAATATCATGAGAAGGAGGACCTGGCGCCGCGGGATGTCGTCGCCCGCAGCATCCTCAACGAGATGAAAAAGACCGGATCGGACAGGGTTTTTTTAGATGTCACCCACCTGCCGGCCCATGCTATCACCACGCGTTTCCCCCATATCTACCGTTTTTGTCTTGACCGCGGCCTTGATATTACCAAAGTGATGATACCGGTGGCGCCGGCCGCCCATTATATGATTGGCGGCATTATGACGAACAGCTGGGGCGAGACCAATATTGCCGGACTGTTTGCCACCGGCGAGGTAGCCTGCACTGGAGTCCACGGAGCCAACCGCCTGGCCTCGAATTCACTGCTGGAAGCGATTGTTTTCAGTAAGCGGATAATAGAGAGGACCAGAAACAGGCCCAGGAAGAAATCCCGGACAAATGGCAACACTAAAAACATGTATGCGTCACTCGGTCAGCGGCCGAACCAGAGAAACGTTCCCGCTCCCGGTCTGGCTATTCTCCAGCAATTGCACTGGGACAAGGTCGGTATTATTCGCGATAAAGACGGCTTGAACCAGGCAGCCGGCTTTTTAGCTACCTGGCAGCAGTCTCTGCGGCCTCCCACCGACCAGCCATCCTACGAACTGAACAATCTTGTCTTAACCGGCCGTCTCCTAACGGAAGCCGCCTTAATCAGGGAAGAGAGCCGCGGCGCTCATTACCGGACGGATTTCCCCCAGACTTCCCCGAAGTGGCAGTGTCACATCATCTGGCGAAAGTAAATCGAGTCGTTCGCGGCGCCTGTCATTGCGAGCCCTTCCGCGTAAGGACGAAGCAATCCGTGCCTTCTCCACGCCTCCCCCCTCGTTGTTATCTTTTCCCACCCGGGCCGCCCTCGTGTCATCTGCGGCTTAGCCCGTGGTCTTTGCCCCACCCATCGTCACCCTTTGAAAAAGGGAAATTAAGGGGGATTTTGTTCCTACCACCCTGGCCGCCCACGCATCATCAACTGCTTATCCCGTACACTTCGCGTATACCTAACAATAGGGGAGTGCGCAGCGAGAGGGGGCGCTAGCCCCCTCTCAAATCATCTAA
>CAYVPT010000439.1:0-2073 GCA_964453865.1 uncultured Dehalococcoidaceae bacterium | reverse complement strand
AAAGCGATATCTGAGCTTTACGCCCTGCATCCAACCCTACGCATTGTCTTCTGTGCCAACCGGAAGGTAGCCAATGAGTGGACACGGCATTTCTTCACGGCGATATGGGGCCTCAAGGAGGGGGGATGAGTGATAGTAGGGTAACTTTCAGATGTTTTATGACTCGAGTCATATTCTGAGGGAATATTGATTCCGGCCGCTGTTGCGATAGGTCTTAGAACCACCACAGTTCAAATCCAGCCCGGTAGCCCACATTGGAAGGATTCCGAACTTTTCTTCGAGAAGAAGGCATTGATACCGAGCTTACAGCGGTTGCTGATATCGTCAATAAAAACGTCACGGAATCACGATAGATCTAAGGCATCCACATGATAAATAATAGCTTGGAATTATAACCGGGACTTTATTTATCTGAATATCTAATTAGGAGCCTCTGCGAGATCGGCTAGCCCTTCGTGAGCGTTTTGTCTTAAGACATTGAGAGATTTCATCAAATTGGTGATGTTTCGCTCGCCCATTAATGCCATAACCCGATTGACAACACATATATAAAACATTAGTATGTTTACGAAAACACTAGTTCGTAAGTGAACCAATAAACGAGCTTGTATCTCTTTTTGAAAATATAATAGTCCAGCTTCTGAGGTAATTAGGTAAGGAGGGGAAATGAAGATTCAGAAAGAGAAACTCCCGCAGTTTATGCTTCCCAGAGGATTGGTCGGAAGCGTTATGGCCCGGATGATGCCGATCGGCCATAACGCTATCTACAAACGTGTTGCCGGGGTCTTAAAATTACAACCGGAAGATGAGCTGGCCGAGATCGCCTGCGGCGGCGGGCATTTCCTGAAGAAGTACGCTTCACATACCCGTTATGTCGCCGGACTTGACTTATCCGAAGTTCAGGTTAAATTGGCTAAGCGCAATCTTAAAAACCGCATCAGGGCAGGAACGGCGGAAATCGTTTCGGGAGACGCCTCGAAATTGCCGTGGGCGGACGACCGGTACAGCGCGGTGACGGTGATGGGAAGTATTATGGGTTTCCCTGAGCCACTGGAATCACTGAAGGAGATGTACCGTGTGCTCCGTCCCGACGGCAGGGTGGTTATCAGTATAGAGTATAACGCTGAAGATGGCAAAGACTATTCGGATTATATCAACAAATACGGAATGTGGCTCTGGACGGAAGAAGATGTGTTAAAAATGATGCAGGAAGCCGGGTTTACCGAGGTCTCCGTTACCTATGATAAAGGTATGGGGATGCCCAAGATGATGTTCGCACAGGGGATAAAGCAATAGAGAAAGAGAAGGAGAAGGAGGAAACCGATTGAAGGCGTTAATAATATATGTTTCGATCTTCGAGGGTAATACCAGACAGATAGCTAAGACAATTGCCGGAGTACTTGATGCGCCGTTTCTGGAGCCGGAAGAAGTGCATATCGCTTCATTATAGGTTTGCCGAAATCGTAATCACGAAGGAAAGCGGAGTGGAAAATGCAGGATGTGAAAAGAAGCGAGAAGGAAAAGAAATACTGGGATAAACTCGGTCACGGATACGACCAATTCATAGAGAGGCATTGGAGAATCTACCGGTCATCACTGCTGGATAAAATATACAGCGATATAAATACGTGGGACAATGTTCTGGAAGTTGCTTGCGGCACCGGTCTTGTTGCTCTGAAGATAGCTGACCGGGCTTCCAAAGTCAGTGGCATTGATCTATCAGCAGCGCTGATAGATGAGGCAAAGAAAAAGATAAGGGAGAACGGCTGTGATAACGTAGAGTTTTTCGTGGAAGATGCCTATTCGTTGCCTTTCGGGGACGACGTGTTCGATACGGTTATCTGTAACAATGCATTACAAAATATGAAATACCCCCAAAAGGCTTTGGCCGAAATAAAAAGGATTCTCAAACCGGGCGGACGGTTTATTGGTGTAGTAATCGGATTTGGAGAAGCCCCGAAATACATGATGCTGTTTATGATTTTCAAGCTGTTTCTTAGATTTCCGCTTTTTCACAAGTTTAACTTGGATAATATGGCCGATATAATAAGAAATTCGGGGTTTTCTATTGTG
>CAYVPT010000438.1:0-2094 GCA_964453865.1 uncultured Dehalococcoidaceae bacterium | reverse complement strand
GCCGACACCAACACCTACGCCGACACCTACACCCACCCCTACACCTACACCTACGCCTACATCCACATCAAAACCAACGCCTATATCTAAGCTTCTGAAAACGGAAAAGATTACCGATACAACCGATGACTTTCTGGATGAAGACGGTAAACCAACCACCGGCGAATCTTGTTGCGACATAGTTAAGGCAGAAATATCATATTTCGGAGAATACTATACCCTGAAAATCAAGCTGGATGATAGAATGCCGACCGCGATTGACTCGTCATACTTTATAGAATTATGTTGGTTTATTGATTCTGAAGGTACCCCGAATATAGGGTGGCATTATGGCCTTTTTACTAACGACACAAGTGCGGATTATTATGCATACATCAGACTTGTTAATGGCGAGGTGGAGACGGCAAAGATGAATGATCTCTGGAAAGATACGAATGTGTTTATTGACTATGACCATATTGGTGATTATGTCGAGGTGACTTTTCCGGTTGAGGATATAGGTAATCCGTTATTATTTCACTATGTAATAATAGCATGTAAATACGAAATAAAGAATAATAAGTCGGAATTAGTGTTTTTTGACAAAGTACCAAATCAGGGCCACGGTATTTTTCTTCGCAAGTAATTTATAATGAGGAGTAATAGAAATCACCATTAGGGAGCAGGTTGAAAACCTGAACCACAGTGTTCAAGAATTTATAAGATGCCTAGATTTATTGCCGGAATCTTTGTTTCTCAGAAAGATGGACGGCTGGTCACCACGAGATGTCACCGCACACCTAATCGGCTGGAACCTGCACACGATAAAAGGAGTCCGGCAGCTAAGGAGAGGCGAAACCCCGTTTTATTTAATTGACCCCGGGAATGACTTCTGTAAAGTTAACGCCGTACTGGTGCGAGAATATGATTCTAAGGATAAGAAGAATCTGATTGTCCAGCTTAATGCTTTTGCCGAAAAGCTGAAGGAATTCCTTATCGCTGTTGACCCGGCCGATTGGGAAACTGACTTCAATGTTGAATATAAAGGGAAGCCTGTTACAATAAAGAACACCGTTGATGCCTTGATATCCGATTATATCGCCCATAGACAGCAAATAGAACGGTGGATAGAGAAAGAGGAATACTAATTAATGGGATGAAATTAGGTTTTCTTCTCATAATCGCCCTGCTCTTATCGGTATCCTGCCAGCAGGCAGGATTTATCTACACCAAAGACGGTAAAATTGAATGCGGCGGCAATGGCGAAGCCATTATTCTCAAGAACAATCCCGACGCCACCGACACCACTTTCGATGAGATGGTTGCTTTTATCAAAGCGGATAGAACGGATTCCAGGGACTATATTGAAGACGCCTATGTCTGTTCCGATTTTGCCGAAGATGTCCATAATAACGCCGAAGCTGCCGGTATCCGGGCCGGCTGGGTGAGTATCACCTTCGCGGGTACCGAAGAAGGACATGCCCTGAATTCTTTTGAAACCACCGACCGGGGCCTGGTTTACATCGATTGCACGGGTAGTGGCTCGGGTGACAGCGGCAGCGAAAAGCAGGGCCGTGATGCCGTGGCTTACATTGAAGCGGGCAAGAAGTATGGTATACTGGACATCGACCTAGTAGTATCCTCGCCGTATGAATATTACCCTCTTCAATACGATTTTTATGCAGATTGTGAGGGAGAATGGCTGGAATACCAGACAATGACCGAGCTTTATAATAATGAAGTAGACAGATATAATAGTGAAGTAGGCGACAGAGTATTTGTTATTGGTTCTCCCGAAGAGAAAAGGATATCTGCGTGGAAAGAAGAACTGGAGCAACAGGCAAAGGTGCTTGAAAATCTGGGAAATAAGCTGGGAAACCACTGGTGCGAATCGGAATTTTCAGAGTATATCATCAAAGACGTACTAATACACTGGTAGTGGCGCATATACGATTTATCGTATAATAAAAAGCATTCCAGAAAATCATATGCGGAGGCATGAAGTTGAAAATCCTTGTTATAGGGAGCGGAGCCAGAGAACACGCGCTGATATGGAAACTGGCCCGGAGCCCTAGAGCCGAAGAGGTATTCGCCGCTCCCGGCAACGCCGGTACG
>CAYVPT010000437.1:0-2106 GCA_964453865.1 uncultured Dehalococcoidaceae bacterium | reverse complement strand
TGATGTATTACATATAGCTCTACTTATTGCTATACCCGTACTTTCCACATTCTTACCCGATTTAATGATATCCAAGTAAACTCCCGAAATGTGCACAACCCTCATGCCGTTATACTTGACACTTTTAAAGGTTTTAACGAATAATAATGTAATACGCAGGACACTATGTCTTTGTTCATGCTCATCCACCCGAATAACCTGTGGGGAAATAGGCAAACAATAAATGATAATGAGGTGAAGAATGGTACGTAAAAGTCTATCGACAAGAGGAGAAAAAACCTGTATGAAGGGTACCTGCTTGAGCTCTTTCGGTGATAATTCCAATGTAGTCTGTGTCGACGTTAAAGACGGCAAGATACTTAGGATCAGGCCATTACACTATGACTGGCGGTATGATCCGAAGGAATTCAGACCTTGGAAATTCGAAGCCCGTGGAAAAACATTCGAACCACCACTCAAGTCACCGGTTCCTCCTCACGGTAACGCCTATAAAAAGAGGATTCATTCTCCTAACCGTATACTTTACCCCCTGAAGAGAGTTGACTGGGATCCTAACGGCGAGAGGAATCCCCAGAATCGAGGAAAAAGCAAGTATGTCAGAATTTCCTGGGATGAGGCTCTCGATATCGTTGTAAGTGAAATCAAGAGAGTCGTGAAAGAATATGGACCGGAAGGCGTCTGTCTGCAGGCAGAGGGGCACGGGGAGAGTAAAGTGGTTAATGCTGCCCACGGCTGCTCGACCTACCTGATGAAGCTCCTCGGCGGCTACACCCAGCAAATCCGTAATCCTGATAGCTGGGAAGGGTGGTACTGGGGTGCCAAGCACGTCTGGGGTAACGAGCCGGTGGGCCTTAACATGGAATTCAGCTCCAATCTCTACAATGATGTTGCCAAGAACACAGACGTACTTATCTGCCAGGGCTGTGACCCCGAGACTACACCCTGGGGTTTCGGTGGCGGCTGCCTGCCCAGCCTGTTATGCTATTGGTACTCCGAGCTGGGTATCAAACAGGTTTATATCTGCCCCGACCTGAATTATGGAGCCGCTGTTCATGCCGATAAATGGATCCCCATTCTGCCCAATACGGATGTAGCCCTGCAGCTTGCTATTGCTTATGTTTGGCTTACCGAAGACACCTATGATAAGGAATATATAAAAACACACGCTGTCGGTTTTGATAAATTTGCTGATTATGTCCTGGGTAAGGAAGATGGCATTGCCAAGACGCCAACCTGGGCTGCTGAGAAGTGTGGTGTACCTTCTCGCATTATCAAAGCCCTCGCTCGTAACTGGGCGTCCAAGCGGACTACGGTAGCTCATGGTTATGGCGGCCCCTATATTCGTGGTCCATACTCCAGCGAACCGGCCCGTATGGAGATATGTCTGCTCGGTATGCAGGGCTTGGGCAAACCGGGTTGTAACCAGCTTACCTTTGTAGAAGGTACTATGCTCGGCAGCTACCTAAGAATGCGAGAAGGCAAAGGGCGAGTAATGGGGATGCTGACGCCGACCTCGGTGATACGCCCCATGGTTAACGCCGCCTATCGGGGTTATATACCCTTCATGTTCAAACAGGAGTCCATGATTCCCAAAACAATGCTGCATGATGTGATACTAAAAGGTAATTATGATATTTATGGCAGTTCGGACCAGATGGACCCCGTCGAAGACCAGTTTAAACACTATACTTACCCGTTGCCGGGTAAGTCCGAAATACACATGCTCTGGACTGATACTCCCTGCTTCACCACCTGCTGGAATGATGGCAATACCTTCCACAAAGCCATCCGCCAGCCCAAGATTGAATTTATCCTTGTCCAGCATCCCTGGCTGGAAAACGACTGTCTCTTTGCCGATATTATCCTGCCGTCCAACACTAAATTTGAAGAAGAAGATATCGGTGCCGACCATTGGCCCGTTCAGTATAACGCTATTTACCTGGAAGAGAAGTGCATCGAGCCGCGCGGAGAGACGATGAGCGATTATGAAATAGTCGCCGCTATCGCGGACAGGATGGGACTGCTGAAGGAATACACCGAGGGTAAATCCATCCAGGACTGGATTAAAACAGGTTTTGACGGCTCACAAATGGAGCAGGAAGGCTT
>CAYVPT010000436.1:0-2109 GCA_964453865.1 uncultured Dehalococcoidaceae bacterium | reverse complement strand
GCACCTTGCTGTCTGGGCTTATATGTTCACCAGGGGTAAAAAGGTGCTGGTTCCTTCCATGACATTTATCTCTACGGCAAACGCAGCTCTTTACAACGGGCTGATACCGGTTTTTGTGGACGTTAATGAAGAGACCCTGGGGATTGATCTTGATGATTTAGACAGGAAGTGCGATAAAGACTGCGTGGCCGTGATACCGGTGCATTTCGGAGGGCACCCGGTACCTATGGATAGGCTGGTCCCCTGGGCCAGGGGGCGTGGTCTCAAAGTGATATCGGATTGTGCCCATTGTGCCGGGGGGAATTACAAGGGTAAAAAACTTGACGTCTGGGCGGACATTAGCTGCTTCAGCTTCGAGGAGAAGAAATGCATGGCTACCGGAGACGGTGGTATGGCATCCTCCAATGACGTGGCGATAATCGAAAAAATCAGGGGTAACCGCCAGGTGGGGATGAGTTCGGAAACATGGCGTCGGTCGCAAAACGTGCAAAAAGCAACTAAAGCAGATGCCTACCACTGGTATTACGAGGTGAGGGAGCTGGGTTATAAGTACAATATGAATGATGTGGCCGCAGCCATCGGTCTGGCGCAGCTTAAAAAACTGGATGCCATGAACAGTAAACGGATAGAAATTCTAAAAAAATATCTTGAAGGTATCGGCGGCTGCCGGTATGTTAAGCCGGCTTTTCCCTATGACCTGACCACGACCTATTATGATTTCATGGTTCGTGTCAGGAACAGGGATGAATTTATCATCCAGATGCAGCGAAAAGGGATTTCAACAGGCGTTCATACCATGCCATTGCCATTGTTCCACCTTTACCAGGACTACAAGGTTGATATCCCCGTCGCCATGAGAATATGGCAGGAATATGTTGTGCTCCCGCTCTTCGTGGAGTTAACCGATGAGGAAATACAGTACGTTATCAACGCCATTGTTGAATTTGACCAGGCGTGTGGAGGTTGATATGGTTGATGCTGAAAAAATAAATGAGATAAAGCGATACTGGGAAGATAAAGCCGAGGAATATGAGACCAGACCACAGGCCACCACTTCTGATTACTGGGTGAGGCAGGTCGAAATCAGGCATTTGACCGAAGAGATCCTAAAATACGGCAGCCAGGGATGCGGTATATTGGACATTGGCTGTGGTAATGGCTACAGTACTATCGAGCTTGTTAAAAGGTTACCGTCCTGTCGTTTTATCGGTGTAGACTATGCGCCCAGAATGATAAGATATGCCAACGAGGCCAAAGCCGGATTGTCGAACGCGCTTAAAGAACGGCTGACATTTTTCGTCGATGATGTTCTTTCCTTGGAGGGAGATTATAAGGACGTGGAGGTGGTGATCACAGACCGTTGCCTGATAAATTTACCCTCTTTTGAATTACAGAAACAAGCGATATCCAGTATTGCCCGAATCCTGCCAAAGGGGGCTCGATGTCTATTAGCTGAAAACTTCATGGAGGGTCATAACAATTTTAACCGTCTCCGCAAGAGTATCGGTTTGAAAGAAATACCCGTGAGATGGCACAATCTATTCTTTAACGAATCCTCCTTCGAGGAGGCGGTTGCCGATTATTTTGATATTGTCGAGGTCAGGAACATAAGCAGTCTGTATTATCTGGCGACCCGGGTTATCTACTCAAAAGTATGTTCCCTCGAGAACCGGGAACCAGACTACGATAACATTATTTATCAGGTGGGAGCAGAGCTGCCTGTGGAGGGCGATTACGGACCCATCAAACTTGCGATTTTAAACAGGAGATAGGATTTGGCCGCGGGTAATAATACGAAGCACAGTATCATAATCCCGACTTTCAATCGCCCTGACCTTCTCCGGCGAATCTTGAGCTATTATGATAGTTGTGGCGAGCGTTACAAAGTCATAGTTGCTGATTCCAGTTCGGAGGAGAACAAGGCACTGAATAGTAGAGTTGTTACTTCGGTTTCTAATTTGAATATCCAGTATCTAGATAATTATCCCGTCACACTCAACCCGGGTCATAAATTTGCTGATTTAATGAACTACGTTCAGGAAGAATATTGTGTGTTCTGTGCCGATGATGATTTTGTTACTCCTCACGGAATCAATAAGTCCGTAGACT
>CAYVPT010000435.1:0-2127 GCA_964453865.1 uncultured Dehalococcoidaceae bacterium | reverse complement strand
ACGGACAGCTGGCGGCATGAAAGGTTTGGTGTCTATTTTTGACATCCGACCTCAGGAAATCAAGTATACACATCCAATTACTATTAGACAAATGCGGATTGTTAACCCGTCTTCGCACAAGCCAGGCCTCGTTAAGTGTTGAGGCCAGGAAACTGAAATTGCCAACCGGATACTGTCAGAATAGCACCCGGCACTCGATACTCTGTTTCCCGAAATCAAGGGCGAGTTCCTTACCTTTTAAATAGAAGAAGTCATCGCCCATGGTACCCTCTAACTTATGTTTCCTGTAGACCCAATCGCTGTAATGGTAGTTCATTTTGTCAATTAATACGTAATCCACATTCCGGTTAAGCCTGGCACAAAGTTCGTCCACACCAGGGAGCATCGGTGCAATCATCGCATAGGTTTTAACACCCGCAAGATGCAACTCATGGAGTGCCGCGATTCTTTCATCAATTGTCGGCGCTCCGGGTTCGAATAGCTGTCTTACACCTTCATTGCCAGTGGTAACCGTTAATCCAACTTCAATATTGTTGGCCTTTTCAAATAACTCCACATCACGCAGTACAAGTGCGGATTTGGTCTGGATTGTGACCGGCCAATCATATCGAACCAATATTTCAAGGCACTTTTTTGTCAGTTCGTATGTTCTTTCCAGCGGCTGATAAGCATCGCACACTCCGCTTACCCACACCCTCCCAAGCGGCATTTTTACTATTTCGCGCTGCAGTAAATGTGCGGCATTAACTTTAACATCGACAAATTCACCCCACGGTTCTTTATGTCCGGTGAACCTTTTCATAAAGCGAGCGTAGCAATAGGTGCAACCATGCTGGCACCCAACGTACGGATTGACCACATAGTCAAAGACCTTTGATTTGGATAAAATGCTTCTTACGTAGATTTCTCTGACAATCACAGGCAGACTCACTCACCGATGATAATGATATCCTTAGTGAATTTTACCATCTATCAAGCTCGACTACACGAAAGTCCAGATTGTTAACCGGGTAATAGAGAATTATAAAGTGAAATATTTACATCATTAGTAAAAGTATTTACACTATTAGTATTTAAAGAGCCAATAAGGGTAATAAGTGACTTCTGTTTATATAATCACGCGATGCTTGGATTTCCCTCGAAGATAGCACTAAAGCGAGATGAGCGATAACTAAAGACCCCTTAAGATTGAACTTAAAGTTTTTTTACGATTATAATTACGTGAAAAGGAGAAAAAAGCAGATGGTAAAACAAAAGTACGGAGTCACGAAATGCGGAGATCCGAATACTAAGACCGGCAAATACATCGTGTTTTGCACGGAAGCTAACCCGTTCCATCCTACCGATAATCCCGATGCTTTTTCTATGTATCTGGATGAAAGGTCGGTTGACGGAGGTTTCTACTGGAACGCCGCTGTGATACACAGGCCGACTCCTACTGATATGGTACCCGGCAAGCCTCATTACCATGACTATATAGAATATGTGGTTTTATATGGAACTAATCCGGATGACCCGTTTGATTTAGGTGGGGAAGTCGAATTCTGGCTTGATGATGAGAAACACACCATCACCAATACCTGTGTCATTACTATTCCGGCAGGTCTTTCCCACTGCCCTTTTATCTTTAGGAGAGTAGACAGGCCTATCCTGTTTAGCAGTTGTTCTTCGGCCCCTATTCTCTACGAGCATACCAATCGCGACCCGCAATGGGGCCACCTTAAAGACCCCCCCGAAATAGACGAGGTGCTTGACTGAATTTCTGAAGCTGGTAAAAAAGGCCGGCGTCAAGGTTATCCGGCTCCACGATGCACGTCATACCCGTGCCTCCCTTATACTCAAACAGAGGGGATACATCCAAAGGTTGTCCAGGAACGTCCAGGACACTCAACAATCTCGATAACCCTTGATACCTACTCCCATGTAGCCACCCGGACTTCAAGAGGCCGCCGCTAAACGGTTTGACGAAGCGGTAAAGGTAAGGCATAATGATAGCGTCCGTGAAACCATTTAGTAGCTTTTAGTAGCTTTTTTGATGATGCAATCCTCTACTTGACACAATTATGAGACTGGGAGAGGTGTCCGAGTGGTTGATGGTGCCGCTCTCGAAAAGCGGTCTACGTGCAA
>CAYVPT010000434.1:0-2130 GCA_964453865.1 uncultured Dehalococcoidaceae bacterium | reverse complement strand
CCTGAATCTCGGGCTGAACATCGAGCAGCTCGAAGATACGCGCCCCGGAAGCCATAGCCCGCTGCAGCTCCGTATACTGCATGGACAGTTCCATTACGGGTTCGAAGAAGCGCTGGACGTACATCAGAAAGCTCATCAGGAAGCCGATTTGCATCGCGCCGTTAAGCACCTGAAAACCTCCCACGATGAGAACGAGGGCAAATGACACGCCGGTGAGGATGTTTATCATGGGCATCATGACCGCCTCCAGCTTGACGGCGGTGACATTGGCGTCCAGGTGGGCGCGGTTTACCTGGTCAAACTGACCCATGTTCTCGTTCTCGCGGGAAAGACTTTGAACGACCCTGACGCCGGCAATGTCTTCCTGGAGCTGGGAATTAACGGTGGCGATAGCCCGCCGCACCCGGATAAATGCCTTACGGGCGTATTTCTGCCATATCCATATCGCCAGGGCCATGACGGGTAAAATCATCAGCATAATCAGGCCCAGGAGCCAGTTCATCGTCAGCATGATGATGGATATGCCCACCAGCGTTAAGAGGCTGGTGATGAGAGCCAGGATACCCTGGGTGACCAGTTCCTGCAGCTGCTGGACGTCATTCTGGACGCGGGACATCAACTTACCCACCTGATGGTTATCGAAGAAAGACAGGGACAACCGGTGCAGGTGGTCGAACAGTTCGGTGCGCATCCGGTAAATGATGGACTGACCGGCATAGGACAGGTACAGGTTTTCCGAATATTGCCCGAACCACATTAGAACCGAGAAAGCGGCGAAGACGATGACGACTATATCCAGCGTACCGAGGTCGCCCTGTACGATATTGTTGGTGGCGATACCGATAAGATAGGGAGTGGCCAGGGTCGCCAGGGTGCGCATAATCATACCACCCGCCCCGATACCTATCCACTTTTTAACCGGCAGGAGGTACCTGGGCAACTTGGCGATAACCCGGCTGTCATAGACCTTGCCCAGCACTTCGTCAGAATCGAAATGACCGTGCTGACCGCCGGGGGGACCGCGATGAAAACCGCCGCCGCCGGGACCACCGTGAAACATTATTACTCCTTAATCTCCCTGGCCTTCTTCCGAGGCCTGATGCGCTAAAAGCTGTGATTCGTAGACTTCTTTATAAACGCCATTCCTGGCAATTAATTCCTTATGAGTGCCCTTCTCCACCAGTTCACCGTCCTGCAGAACGAGAATAAGGTCGGCGTTCTGGATGATAGGCACACGGTGGGTGATAATAAAGGTAGTCCGGCCCTTGATAAGCCTGTCCAGGGCCTGGCGGATAAGCTTCTCCGTTTCCGAGTCGACGCTGGCTGTGGAGTCGTCGAGAATTAGAATACCGGGGTCAACCAGCAGGGTACGCGCGATGGAAAGGCGCTGCTTCTCACCACCGGAAAGGGTATCGCCCCTCTCTCCCACCCAGGTATCGTAGCCCTCGGGCAGGGAGCTTATAAAGTCGTGTAGATAAGCGGCTTTAGACACCTCTGTTATCCGGTCCATATCGGCGTCTTTGGCTCCGTAGGCAATATTCTCGCGGACCGTAGCCGAAAACAGGAAGACGTCCTGCTGGGCGGTAACCACATTCCTGCGTAACGAAGACAGAGTAACATCACGAATATCCGTCCCGTCGATTAAAATCCTGCCTTTAGTGGCGTCGTAGAACCTGCCGAGCAGATTGGCGACGGTGCTTTTACCGCTGCCGGAGGGTCCCAGTAACGCTACCAGCTGTCCCGGCTTTGCCTCGAAGCTGACATTCTTCAGGGCCTCTCCAAGCTTACCGTAGCTGAAGCTGACATCCTCGAAAGTCACCTGTCCTTTTACCTTGTCCAGGCTAACGGCACCGGGTTTTTCTTTTACATCCGACTCCGTATCCAGGATTTCCAGGATACGCTGCCCTGCGGAAGCAGTCCGGGAATAGAGGTTGACCATCATCCCGAGGCGGCGAATCGGCATCATCAGCATCGCTACGAGAAGGATAAACTGGGTAATCATGCCGATGGTCATGGTACCGGCAACCACCTGGCGTCCGCCGTACCAGAGAATGAGGGCGGTCGGCAGGCTGACGAGTAACACCATCGTCGGCATATTAATAGACATGAGACGGGCGGCATGCATTGAGT
>CAYVPT010000433.1:0-2136 GCA_964453865.1 uncultured Dehalococcoidaceae bacterium | reverse complement strand
TAGTGGTAGCACAGGGGACTTTGGATCCTCTAGCCCAGGTTCGAATCCTGGCTCGCCAGCCAGTTTGAGGCCCTCAACATTTTTTATAAGAAATACCTGCTATTTCCACATCTTTGTGATACCCCGATTTCACAGCGTGCCCGTAGTATGCTAATATTATTTAAACCCCACAGATGAATTCGTAGAATGATTGCGGGGAAAGGAGCTAATATGACCGGTGGGTATATGGGAAAGCTCTTGTTCGTCAATCTTACCACAGGGCAGACCGAAGAAGAAATACCCGATGATAGTCTCTACCGGGACTTCATCGGATGCTACGGCGTCGGCGCCAGGATTCTGTACAGTCGGCAGAAAGGCGAGGTAGACCCGCTGGGACCGGAAAACACGCTGGGATTTATTACGGGGCCGCTGACCGGCACCCCGGCCGTTACCGGCTGCCGCTTTGCCGTGGTAGCAAAGTCTCCGCTGACGGGGGGATTCGGAGACGCCAGCTGCGGCGGCGACTTCGGGCCCATCCTGAAGTTCGCCGGTTACGACGGCGTATTTATATCCGGTGTCTCTCCCCAGCCAGTCTATCTCTTAATCGATAACGGGAAAGTCGAATTTAAAGATGCATCTCATCTCTGGGGCAAGACTACCTTTGAGACCGATGAAGCTATCAAGGCGGAGCTCGGCAAGGACGCCAGAGTGGTCAGCATCGGTCCGGCCGGCGAAAAGCAATCGCTGGTCTCCTGCCTGATGAACTACGGCGGCGATGCCGCCGGGCGCTCGGGACTGGGCGCGGTCACCGGCTCTAAAAAGCTCAAGGCGATAGTGGTCAGAGGGGATGGAAAAGTCCCCCTGGCCGACGTTGAAGCCGTCAACCGGATACGCGAAACTCACATGGCCGAGGCCAAGCAGGCCATGGAGGGATTCCGCATGACCGGCACCAGTGTCCATGCCGACGTCTCTATCCACAGCGGCGATACGCCGGTCAAGAATTGGGGAGGCATCGGCATCAACGAAATGCCCGATGTTTCCGGTCTCCACAAAGACGTACTCAACGCCAACGTGGCCCGGCGGACGGCCTGCTGGCACTGTCCCGTCGCCTGTAAGGGCCGGCTGAAAGAAAGCACCGGCGAATACAAGTACCCGGCGGATACCCACCGACCGGAGTACGAGACCGCCGCCGCCTTCGGGGGGATGTGCTGCAATACCAACGCCGAGTCGATAGCTATGGCTACCCATATCTGTAACGCCTACGGACTCGACACCATATCCACCGGTACCATCATCGCCTTTACTATGGAATGCTACGAGCACGGCATTATCACCAGGAAAGACACGGACGGCATCGAGCTGACCTGGGGTAACCACCACGCCCTGGTGGCTATGACGGAGAAGATAGCTAAAAGAGAAGGATTCGGCGACGTGCTGGCCGACGGCGTTAAGAAAGCCGCCGAAAAAATCGGTAAAGGGGCTGAGGAATACGCGGTGCACATCGGCGGGCAGGAGCTGGGCCTGCACGACCCGAAGTTCGATTTTCCTTTCTTCCGCGGCAAGCCGACGGCCGCCCGGTACCAGATGGACGCTACCCCCGGCCGGCATACCGCCGGTTTCGGGCCCAGCCAGTTCGAGGATCATGCCCTCAGCGCCTCCGGACTCTGCCTGCACAGCGACACGCTGGTGCCCGACCCCAGTAAATACATTACGGGATATATGAGCGCCGTAACGGGCATCGATTATAATATAGACAAAATACTGGAGTGCGGCGAGAGGATTGCCAATATCCGGCACGTTTTCACCCTCCGTGAGGGAATTAATCCTTTAAAACTTAAGGTACACGGGAGAATAATCGGCCGGCCACCCTTTGAAGACGGACCTCTGGCCGGAGTATCACTGGATATCGAGGCGCAGGCCTACTGGAACCTGGGCGCCCTCGACTGGGACCGGGTAACCACGAAACCGAGTAAAGAAAAGCTGCTGGAACTCGGACTGAACGATGTTGCCGAGGAGTTCTGGCCGTCGCAACCGGAACCCGGGCCGGGTCCCCGGTAAATAATAGCCCATTCAGACACAGGAGGTAGCACGAATTATGAAGAGCCTTGAGGGCAAGGTGGCGATGGTGACGGGGGCGGGGAGCAAGCGGGGCATGGG
>CAYVPT010000432.1:0-2137 GCA_964453865.1 uncultured Dehalococcoidaceae bacterium | reverse complement strand
AATGACAAGAAGCCTTTACGGGATAAGTAGTAGATGATACCGTGTGGCCCGGGTGGGAAAAGATAACATACGGTTAGTGGGGGGGGGGGGTATTGAGTTGGATTTTTTCTTTACCTTGGATTCTCAGGTAAGCTATGATGATATTACGGAGGCAAAATATGGACTATCAAGAAGCCCTTGAATATTTATTGAAATTCGCTGACTACGAGCGGCTGCCTCGTTCGGGAATTGTCTGGGACCTGAAACGCGTCGAGCGTTTATTGGGGAGACTGGACAATCCCCAGCATTTCGCGCGTACCGTCCATATAACCGGGACAAAAGGCAAGGGGAGTACCGCCGCCATGGTAGCCTCGATTCTGAGAAGCGCCGGCTACCGGACGGGACTCTATACCTCCCCCCACCTGCTTTCCTTTACCGAACGGATACAGGTTAACGGCAAACCCATCGCCGAGGCAGACTGGGCCTGGCTGACCGAACAGCTTAAGCCGCATGTAGAGGCGGAGAATAAAATCGGCGACCTGGGGGAATTGACCACCTTCGAGATTTTTACGGCGATGGCGTTCCTGTACTTCCGGCAGGTTAAGGCGGACTACCAGGTGGTGGAGGTAGGATTGGGGGGGCGACTGGATGCCACCAACGTCGTCAAACCGCTGGTATGTGTTCTCACCTCTATCAGCTACGACCACATGGATGTACTGGGGGATACGCTGGCGAAAATAGCCGGGGAGAAGACCGGCATTATCAAGTCGGGAGCGACGGTGGTAAGCGCGCCGCAGTTCCCGGAGGCGATGGAAGTCATCGAGAGGGTCTGCCGTGAGAAGGGTGTCCGGCTGGTAAAGGTCGGCGAGGAAGTTACCTGGGAGAAGGGGGACTTCGATGACGAGGGGCAGTCTTTCCGGGTGAAGGGGCGGCGGGCTGACTATGATTTGTGGATACCGCTGCTGGGGGAGCACCAGATAGAGAACGCCGCTAACGCCGTGACGGTAGCGGAGCTCTTAACGGAGACGGGGGCGAGGGTACCGGCGGAGGACATCGCCGACGGCCTGGAGAAAGTCCACTGGCCGGGGCGTTTACAGGTGCTGGGTAAAGAGCCGTGGGTCGTCGTCGACGGGGCGCATAACGCTTACTCCCTGCAGCGGCTGGGAGAGGCTATAGACCGTTACTTTAAATATGATAAAGCCAGGCTGGTACTCGGATTCGGGGGGGATAAAGATGTCCCCGGGATGGTGCGGGAGGCGGTGAATATCACCGGGGATATTATCCTGGTGGCTTCACGTCACCCCAGGGCGGTCAAGGCCGACGTGCTGGTGGCGGAATTTAAGAAGCAGGGAGTGACGCCGCGGGTGGCGGCTACGGTGAAAGAGGCTATCCGGCTGACGCTGGACGAAGCCGGGCATAACGACCTCATCGTGGCGGCGGGCTCGATATTCGTAATTGCGGAGGTCATGGAGTATTTCGGGGGGAACTAGGCATTACCTCCCCCTTTTGCATACTTGCTGTTATGCTGCTAGAATACCGCCGGGTTATCTTATTTACAGGAGGTTGATATGATACCGCTGCAAACTGACCTGTCCATCTATAAAAAGCTTAATCTCGAGAGGCCGGCTATCGGTATGAAGTACTGTTTCAACAAGCCGGAAGGAATCAAACAGCTCGATAAAAGCCTGGCATTGTGCGAGATGGTCAAGGAAGCCCAGCAGAGAAGCGACCCGTTTTATTTCTCGAAAGAGAACGAGGACTGCGCCGGGAAGAACGCGCTGGGCATGCAGGAGACCAGCGTGGCAGCGATGGCCGGGCAGGTGGGAGGCGGGGGCAGGATATTCCAGGACGACCGCGCCAACAGCAACCTGATATACAGCGTGTACGAGAACTTCCCCAAGCCGGTAAGGGGTACTATTAATTACGTGGCGTACGCCCAGCTGGACGGGCTGACTTTCGAGCCTGATTTACTGGTAGTCGTCGGGACGGCCGAGCAGGCGGAAATCGTCATGAGGGCGACGGCCTACACCACCGGTGAGCTTTACCGAAGCGTGGTATCGACCGTCTTCGCCTGCGCTTCCCTGTACGTTTACCCGTACCAGACCGGCAACGTGAACTACGTGGTGACCGGGATGACCTTCGGGATGAGGTCGAAAGA
>CAYVPT010000431.1:0-2156 GCA_964453865.1 uncultured Dehalococcoidaceae bacterium | reverse complement strand
AATCAAAGAAATTATGGAAAATAACCAGTAACAGCCAGAAACTGAAAACGCCGACAATCGCCAGGCTCAACCAGGCCGTCCCCTGCCGGATAACAAACCTGATGTCCACCAGCCGGTGCCGGATAACGGCATAGCTGAGAATAAAGGCGTTGATAATATTACCCACATGCGCTATCGGGTATTCCCTTCCCATCGGTAGAAAACTCACCAGAGTAGTAACTGTTAATGCCCCAACTCCCAGGAGTATTGAAATATTCTGGTTATTCAACGACGGATTTTCAGAGGCTTTTAACCTTTTAAATAATAGGTATGCCCCCCTTATCGTTATCATGACTATAGGTACACCTAAAAAGTATAATGCGTTACCATAATTAAGATACAGTTTGTCTCCATCGGCAACAACACCTTCCGGGAAAATCCTCAGCGCTACTAAAACAATTGTCGCTGCCAGTGTGCCATAAGCCAGCGGGTACCATCGGCCATGCCCGGGGGGATAAAAAGAGGTGACGAAAACATGAAATTGTACCGCCGTAAGGATATACGTAATAACGATTAATTGTAAGAAAATGTAATTGTGTTGAGGGAAATAATTGCTGCGTAAAAAGATATCAGTAATGCTCCACAGCATGGCGGATATCAAGAACAATATGAAGCGTGTGTGTCTCCCATGCCATGGACGGCTGGTAAGCGCCGTCAGCAACAGAGGAACATAAGCAATAGTTGCTATAAAAGGAACAAGCGCATATACATTCATATATGGGCATTATCAGTCCAAATATGATAACTGTCAAGAGGTAACTAAAGTAAGCAAACCAAGGTAAGGGAAACTAAAGTACTATATCAAACGGAGATAGTTTCGTCTTGATTTTCGGGTTCAACGACGGCTCCGGCTCTTCCCGGTTTAGCCACCAGCAGTGTTATCGTTTCCTGGGATGGCTGTATGTGAGGCGGCTTGAGATGGGCAAGGTCGGTCCCTTCGGCCTGCTTTTGCGCGGTATAGTTGGCAAAGGAACCGCGCGGCAGTAAGGTAGTCTCCACCCGGAAACCTATCATCCTGGCATATTCGTCAGGAATAAGGGACTCGGCATCGATTTCCGACCTGGTAACATGCTTGTAGATAGCCGTGGCTATAGCATCTACATTGGCATGAGAATCATCTTTAAGCTCGATAAAGAGGCTCAGTACCGCTTCTCCGTCTTTTTTATAAGCTATCCAATCTTCGTAAGGAATTCCGGTGCTCTCAATTGCCTCCCAGATGGTCTTTTCGGTCAGTCTTACGAAAACGAAGTCCAGCAGGCCGTCAACCCTCTGCTCGAACACCATCTGGGGTAAACCGATGCCCAGCTTTTCGTTATGCAGAGAGGTAATCCTGACCATGTCTCCCGGCCGGTACCTTATCATGGCTCCCCCGTGGAAGTTGGTGAACACTACCTCATAATTTTCTCCGGCTTTCACCTCATTCATCAGTAATGTCTTCATCTTGTAGCTGCGGTCCATCTCCCACTTGATAAGCTCATCTTCCGGGATAAACTCGAAGAAGTTGAGATTGGGAATAAATGTCATGCTGTCGTAGTCCCAGGTCTGAGTCGCATAGATGCCACCCTCGGAGCCAGCATAAACGTCCAGCGGATACCTGCCCCAGTACTCCAATATTTTATCCTTGTATACCCAGCTGTCCAAGCCGCCGCTGATGATTCCCTTGACCGACCACAGGTCCCGCGGCAACATCGGGCGCCCGGCTAATTTACTCCTGACCAGCCCCTTGGCAAGCCTTAAGGCCGCTTTAGGCTGTTTGAGATACGGTAGCACCGAGGTTTTGTTGGAAGCTTCGCTGAATTTCTCGCCGACCTTGACCAGGATGAGCGACAGGCCGCAGAAACCATCGAGTCCCTGCGATAAAGCCTGATTGAATCCGAGTTGTACCCTCTCCTCGAAGGATAAAGCATCCATCCCATCCAGAGGCGGCATGAACTTGGAAGGGCATTGCAGGTCCAGCATATACGCCATAGCCCCGGACATATAAGGCCTGGGGGCTACGGCATTGACAATCCGGGGGCACTCGATGACCTTGGAAGTATCTCCCCAGTCCTTACTTGTGGATAAGATAGCTATACCAAAGGAAACGATACTCATTTCCTGTAGAAAATCCTGGGTTA
>CAYVPT010000430.1:0-2158 GCA_964453865.1 uncultured Dehalococcoidaceae bacterium | reverse complement strand
CCACCGGGAAGGCTGTAATCTATGCTAAAATCAACTTTGACAGCCTGACCGTCTTGTTCAAGATGCCAGGTCCATTTGCCCGGCATTGCCCCGGACATTTCCTGGACCAGTCTACGCGGCTTATCCACTTCTGATACTGTCATTTTAGCATGGAATTTCATTCCTACCACATGGTAGTCATATTCAGCGTAACTCCCTAATTCGTCAGGCTTACCCTTAGCACCAGTAAGCACGCTGGAGGATGCATATTGAGCTACTTTCTCCGGGTCTGCTACGGCATCAAAAGCTTTATCGATGGGCGCATTGATGGTAACCGATGCCTCCGATTTCGGCATGTTATACCTCCCAGACGTTTAAATGAATTAAGCTTTATAGACCTTGCCCGTTGCCTTGTCTTTCCAGTAGGCTCTCTGCTGTAGCGGCCAGTTGAAGGTAATCGCTCCTGTCCGGCGGCAGTCGTTGACGCAGCAGCCGCCGTACCAGCATTCATCGGGATGCAGGATAATCGGCGGTTTGCCCTTCTCGGGATTGGGTATAAAGACATCGACCTGGCAGACCTCCACGCAGGTGTTGCATCCGTCGCAGATATCCGGATTAAAGATTACAGGAGTGTTCGGCGTGGTTATATTAGGCATAGCATATGCTTTATCCTTAGCCATGACAGCCTCCTTATTTTCCTTTGTAAACGCCCTGGTAGTCTTTATTGTGGGCTTCGTAGTTAGCTTTCAGGTCACCCCAGTAATCCGCGGCCAGTTCTCCCGCCTTGACCTTGCCGTTCTCCAGTTTCACGGTGATGAATTTATTCCACTGGGGCGGGTCTAATTCCGGATAGTCGATGCGGTGGAAATTCAACGGCATACTGCTGGCTTTTCGCGCCAGTGACGCGTGGTGGACGATTTGACCGTGGGTGAGCAGGCTCAGGTCCTCGATGCTGCGCATCAGTTTATGCGGGTCGAGGGCGTAGAGTCGCGGGACATGGTTTTCCTCGATGTCCTTCAGCGTGTCCAGCCCCATGTTGAGGAGCAACTCGGTCTTGTATTCGCTGCAGAAGTACTGCATCGCCCGGGCAATCCCGGCGTGCAGCTCTTTCCACTCGATGCCTCCGGTGCGTTTTATCGGGGCATATACGCGGGTTTTCTCCAGGGCTACCTGGTCGCGGGATATCCCGGGTTGCCCTATCTCTTTGGCGTAGGCAGCGGCTTTTCTGCCGGCGTACCGACCCGTAGATGCCGCGTAGCTGTGGTCGCCGGGAGAGAATGTTTGTTCCCCGGCCACATATAAACCGTCGAGGGAAGACTTCAAGTCCCAGTCGACCACGGGTCCCCCGCCGCCGGCGGTACGCCACTGGGGTGGGCTCATGCCTTCGATGTAGTTATAGTTCATCAACAGGTGCTTGTCCGGATTAAAACCGGCTTTATTGTACGTATTGATGATGTTTTTGGTGGTAGATTCCTCACCCAGCATAAGGTTCCAGGTTACCCGGCGTTCTATATCCGGCATGGCCGGAAAATCTCCGTAAAAGGGCAGGGCGTATTCACCCGTTTGTATTCCCTTGCGGATTTTCTCCATATCTTCCGGACCCGGTCGCATGGCGCCTCCGTCCGGCCAGCCCTGTAAAGGCCAGGGCAGCTTTTTACCGTTGGCGTCAACGAGCTGAATATTCTCGTAGCTGGCGTCGCCGGCGCCGCCGTACCAGGTATGCTTGTAGCCGGTACCCAGCATACCGATACCCGACCTCTCCATTAACGTGAGTTCGGCGCCGGCTTTCCAGGCCATGGCTACGCCGTCGCCGGTCGAGTTGCGGGAACGGAAGGTATTATAGCCGGCCAGTTCCGTATTCAGCATCCACAGGGAAAAGTCGCCGGCGGCGGCCAGAACCGCGGCCTTCGATTTGAATATCAGGAACTCTCCGGTGCGGTTATTGAGGCCGGTAGCACCAACTACCCTGGCTCCCTGGACGCCTCCCTCGGTCAGGAGGCTGGTCACCATGACGCGGTCGAATATTTTTACGCCCAGCCGCTGACACTCCTTCTTTAAGGCGGGTTTAAAAGTGGTACCCCAGATGCGTATAACAACCTCGGTGGAATGGTTGGGGCTGTAGCGGGGTGAAAACATAAACTTGGTGTCGTCATACCTGCCTTCGGCACCCACGTATTCG
>CAYVPT010000429.1:0-2163 GCA_964453865.1 uncultured Dehalococcoidaceae bacterium | reverse complement strand
CGGCATGGACTGGATGTACGCCAACTGCTCGGCCACCGCCCAGCGCGGCGCCCTGGACTGGAAACCGAGGTTCAAGGAAGCCGTCATGCCCGTTTTCAAAGAGCTTTACGAGAGGGTGGCCGGCGGGGTAGAGACTAAACGTGTAATAGAGTCCGTCGGCGGGCCGGATTACCGTGAGGTCCTTGGCAAGGAACTGGCGGTAATACACAACTCCGAGATGTGGCGGGCGGGTAAAACTACCCGCGACCTGCGCCCCAAGGAGCAGGCCAAGGCAGATTTATCCACTGCCAAAGGGACGGCGGGCAGGCAGGGCAACTAACATTAATTACCAGTTCCAGTGATACGGGAGGGGGCGTTTGCCCCCTCTTCCTTTACCACCCCCCTCGGTTGTTATCTAATCCCACCTGGCCGCCCGGCGTCATTCCCAGCCGGTCGGTTGGACTGTCTGCCGATTATCTCGAAAGGATTCTCTCACTAACAGATCGATAATTTCCGGGGAATAGGTTTATCCCTGTTATGACTATACGCGCATACCCTGGGCCACTCGCTGTATTGTCTCGTGCAAAGACGGGTGCCCGTGAATAGTATCCGAGATGTCTTGCGTCGTCCCCCTCTTCTGCATGACGGCTGCCGCTTCGTGTATAAGCTCGGGTGCTTGAGGGCCGATAATATGGACCCCCAGGATTTCACCTGATACCGCATCGGCGATAATTTTGGCAAATCCCCGGCTCTCTCCGATCATTCTGGCCCTGGGATTTTGTTCAAAAGGAAATTTACCGACCCTTATATCCCGCCCCTCTTCCCTTGCCGCTTCTTCGGTCATTCCCACCGCCGATATCGGTGGCACCGTACGCACCGAACGGGGTACCACGCGATAATCCATGATTGCTCCGCCGCCCGTGGCATTTGTCCCGGCTACCATCCCCTGAATCATAGCCACGCTTGCCAGCATTATTTCGCCGGTGGCGTCACCAGCCGCGTAAATCCCGGCAACACCGGTCTCCATCCTCTCATTTGTTTCAATTCCGGCATTGCCTGTCGCCACTCCGGTCTTCTCCAGGCCAAGCCCTTCTACACGCGGCTGCTGACCTAATGCAAATGCCGCGAATTGCGCGGTTATCTCCTGTTTTTCCCCATTGCTAGAGACGGCAATTGTAACGCCTTCTTCACCATCATCAATCCTGTCGATATCCCCCGTATAAATATGAACTCCATCGTCTTCAAGAATCTTTCGTATGTATTCGGCTAATTCATTATCTTCGTTAGGGAGCAATCGAGACTTTCTGGTTATCAAACTGACATCGCTTCCCAGATTAACCCAGACGGCAGCTAATTCCAGGGCCGCTACGCTGCGACCGATAATGGCCAGGCTCTTCGGAAGCTCGTTCAAACTTAGAAGCTCCTTTGCGGTAAGTACTTTTACCCCGTTGGCACCCGGCACTTCATACCTCCTTGCTATTGAACCTGATGCGATGATTATGCTGTCTGCACGGATTACCTCAATCTTGCCGTCACCAAAAGTGATTTCCACCTCGTTTGGCGACAGCAGCCGTGCCGAACCGATAACAACCTCTACGCCGGTAGCTTCTAATCTGGCTTCCATGCCGGTAACTATGCCTTTGACCACCTTTTCTTTCTCGCTTATTAATCTGGGATAATCAATCTCAACTGTTCCAGTATTGATACCAATAGTATCAGCACTTTTTATCGACCTGATAACGTCGACGCAGTGGTCCATAAAGCACATCGGTATGCAACCCCAGTTCGGGCAAATGCCCCCCACCTTCTCCTTCTCAACAATCGTCACCTTGCCACCGCGTTGAGCAGCCACCTGGGCCGATAGAAAACCGGCAGTGCCTCCACCAATTACCACCACTTTGTTCTTGTTCAACAGACGTGCCTCCCTGTGTTCTGAAAACTGGACTCGGCTGTTTTTATTAGGTAAAGCTAATGCTCTATTTCCCTGTATGTCAAGGCTTGGATACCTCCCCTTTAATCATCCCGCCCCTTTTAGTATATTTTTCCTACCCAAACCACCCGGCATCATCGGCGGCTTTTCCTGTAGTCTTTGCTTCCACTCCACAACAGGGGAGTGTGCAGCGAGAGGCAGCGTAAGCTCCCCCCGTCTTTAATTCCCGTTTCGTTCCCTTTTTCTAGCTTCTC
>CAYVPT010000428.1:0-2165 GCA_964453865.1 uncultured Dehalococcoidaceae bacterium | reverse complement strand
CGCTGCATTATCTGGACAGGCTCCGGCCAGTCTATACCGTCGAAGCTCAGGAGCTCATCCGCGTATTTCGTGATGCGAAAGAACCACTGCTCGAGGTCGCGTTTGATAACGGGGGTATCACAGCGTTCACAGACACCCTCCCCAACCACCTGCTCGTTGGCCAGCACCGTCTGGCAGTCGGGGCACCAGTTGACCGGCGCCCGGGCACGGTAAGCCAATCCGGCTTCATAGAGTTTCAGGAAGAACCACTGCGTCCATCTATAATAATCCGGCTGGCAGGTAATGACCTCCCGACTCCAATCGTAAACAGCACCGATACTCTCCAGCTGGTGACGCATTTTCTCGATATTATCCATCGTCCATGTAAACGGGTGAATGCCTTCCCTGATGGCAGCATTCTCAGCCGGCAGACCGAAGGCGTCAAAGCCCATGGGGTGCAGCACGTTGAAACCCTTCATCTTCATATAACGGGCGTAAGTATCGATGGGTACATTGTTATACCAGTGCCCGATGTGAAGGTCGCCGCTGGTGTAAGGGAACATGGTAAGAGCGTAATATTTCGGCCGGGGGTCGTCATCGTTTACTTCGTAAAGCTTGTCCCCGGCCCATTTCTGCTGCCATTTCTTTTCTATTTCCTGAGAATTATACTTGTCTACCATGATTTCTCTCCATCCGGAAAAAGAGCCGCGTGTAGCTCTTATGTGTGTAATTGTAGCAATAATAGCTATGAATGTAAATGGGTAACCCTTGCGCTACCGGTATTTTTCACTTAGAATAGGATAGCCCGTGCCGAAGTGGCGGAATGGCAGACGCGGCAGTCTCAAAATTCTAAGCTAAATTGTCGGCCAGTAGTTTTACGTTCAAAACAGACCTTTTGTGTCCGTGGCTAAAACCTTGTTTTGAAGCTAGAATACTTTTTAGTTATAACCAGTAGTATTTAGTTTAACGCCAAATTAACGCCAATTTACTAGCTATATCTTGAGTGTGAGCGGGCGATGGCAACAGTCCATTTATATCCTAAAGTTACATTCTGACGAAGTACAATCTGAAGACCAAGTATTTACAGGTAGATACCTATACTTCTCGTTAAAGCTACACAAAATGGACAATTGTAAAGCCATTAATAAAAGCGGGGCAATAATGTTATTCTTGTGTATTATTTGGGCTGTTGGTTCGTGATAATGCAGAACTGACGTCCCAGACTACTTTCAGAAGCCTCCAGGCATTCTCCATTGTTTTTGCCTTGAGGTCCAGAGTGACAGTATATTGGCCCGATGGAGTAGTTCCTGGGATTTGAAGCAACTGCTGGCGTACCTGCTCTCTATACCCTGTGTCGTCAATATTCCCAACATAGCCTTGGACTACTGCTAAATCTTCACTGGAACCTCCGGAGGGGAAACCATAGAACAAAGTTATCAGCTCATCCATGCTGTCTCGAGCCCTAAGACTGAAACCAGTAGTGCCCCAGTAGATTTGCATACCGTGTTCGAGCGACTCCGCAATAGCTCGTGTGAAGAAATCTCTGGCATCTTCAGGACAGTTGTCCAGAAATTCCTGCTGGGATAAGCGTCTCTTCCTTGGCTCTGCCTGCTGTTTTCTCTGGCGAATTACCTCGGTTTGTCCTATTACTCTTGGAACCAAAGCTTTTAAATTGGAGCCTACGTACTGCGCAAGTTCAATGCCTAAGACTTCAGCCTCACCCATTTGTTCAATTAGGAATTCGATAATGCGTCGCAATTCTGGGGGAAGACGATCCGCCACGAATATCAAGCGCACGTGTCCATGATGAAGGTTGTCTTCAACCTTTGCCCAATAAGCTTCGATATCGGTTAAAGTGTTTTCACCGGATTCAAGTCCAAGGACTTCTACTATGGCAGCCTCAGCCAAATCTGCCCCGCCATATTTAGCCGCAAACATGGACCTTATGTGACCGATAGGCCAATATCGTTGTGCGTTAGCTGCGTAATCAAGCATTTGCCCTACTATTTCCCTGCGAATACGGGTGTCCGAACTCCGTTTAGTTTCTACAAACGTGGGGGTTGCATTCTGATCAAGGAGTAGGTGGTCAATTGACCATCGATCGCTTTGCTGTTCTCCTCCCGGCACACCAGCCTCACGTTTGACCATTATCCAACGTACTGGATTTTCGGGGTTAATCTGGTCAC
>CAYVPT010000427.1:0-2165 GCA_964453865.1 uncultured Dehalococcoidaceae bacterium | reverse complement strand
TAAGGTAGGCCAGTAGAATTTCTCAAACTGCTCATCAGAGAGGAAGCCATCGGCACCTTTATGCAGCGGCATAAACACGATCGGGCACCCGTTCTGCCGGGCCATGTCCACTCCCATTTTAATCATTATGGGAGTGAGCCGCTCTACCGCCTTCAGCACCTTATCCGGCTGCCGGTACATATCCACCATAATTCCCCGCGTGCCCCTGATAGTATCGCCGAGAGTATCGAACGGGGCTTTGCAGCCGCCGCCGAAGAAGCCGGGAAAACCGGCCACCGACATTTCCGCGCCGAAGCCGCCGGCGAACTGTATCCACTTCAGGGCTTCTTCGCCGGCTTTCATGAGCTTCTTCAAGCCTTCCTGGACAGGGGGTAAGCCGTAAGGTATCAGCGCGGCACCGGTGAAGCCCCCGTACATTTCCGTCATGTTGGTCAGCGGCGAAATATTCGTAAAGCCTTCCAGCGCCCCGAAGATACGCGGCAGGTAGGTGCTGATGAAGAAATAGGTCGGGTCGTCGATGAGGGCGTCGTATTCATCTGCCTTCATGTACTCACCCTCGATACACTGGTAAGAATGTTCCGGGGCTACGCCGTGGCCGGGCCAGGCGTACAGCTTGTAGTCGAGGATATCAAAGGATGGTCCTGGAGGTGCTACGACTACGCCGCAGTGCGCGTCCGGCTCTAGTTCCAGCACGTATCTTTTATGTGAACTGACGAGTTTTTCATAGTCGTACATCGCATCCCTAGGTGTGAAACCACCATAGTAAAGAGGGAAGAAGCCGGTCATGGGGACTACCGGTACCCTATCGGGCTGCTTCATTTCAGCGACGTCTTTTAATCGCTGAACCCTTACCTTGTAGGCCTTCTCGGCCTCGGGGCTGGCAAATTCGATTCCCGGTGGCGACATCCACTTGCCTACCAGGTCGTCGTATTTTTCCTTTGCTGTCATCTCTTCCCACTTCCTTTCTGTGTTATTTCTACCTGCACGTTAACAGTGAGGATTGTCTACTTGACTCCGGCCCATTTCCTGGCCAGGGATACGCCGACCACGGCATCCTTGCCGTAAGCATCGGCGCCGGTATACTGTAGCACCTCGTCGTTAATCTGGCCGCCGCCAATCATAATCTTGGTCGTCTCTCTCAACCCGGCGGCTTTAATGGCTTCGACGGTCTGTTTCATGGCGTCATAGGCCAGCGTCAGGAACCCGCTTAAACCGACGACAGGGGCGCCGGTTTCCTTTATCTTGTCGATGAACTTTTGAGCAGGTACGTCGACACCTAGGTCATACACCTCGAAGCCGTTGACATCGAGCATAAAGGAAACGATATCTTTACCGATATCATGTATATCACCGGCCACCGTGCCGATGATGACCTTGCCGCCGGTCTTGGCGACGCCTTCCTTGGATAATTTGGGTTTGACCATTTCATTGATTTTCTTTAATATTTCACCGGAATATACGAGGTCCGGTATGAAATACTCACTCTTTGAAAAACGCGCACCTACCGTTTTCATAGCGCGTCCGGCGTCATTGAGGATACCCATGGGGTCGCCGCCTGACTTCAGTCTCTCCTCGACGATAGACAGTGCCTCGTCTTCTTTAAGGTCAGCCAGTGCCTTGGCTAAATCTTTGGCCATTTTCTCCTCCTTAACCTGTGCTCAATATGATACCTTACGACTATAACTTGTCAGTTCGCTCCATTACCTCGATTTCAATTAATATTATATACTTGATGTAAAAATTGCACAATAGAAAGTATTTTAAGTAAGGAAAATTGAAGAAACTGAAAATCCACGAACTGTTATTGATATACAAGTATAAATTCCTATGCCATTTATCACGGGAGACAGGAGATTGCAATACAAACTTCTCTATGATATTATAGAGAACGCCCTGATATCGAGAGATATCAGAAATGTTTGTACATATATGATAGAGGTAATGTTCGTACCGGCTGGGGCAGGGGATTAAGGATGATGCCATCAAAATTAGACCTTCACGGACTGATAGTTTTTTATTATGTTGCCAGTGAAGAGAGCATTACTGCCGCCGCAGATAAGTTGTGTCTTACCCAGCCAACCGTTACTTATCACATCCGTTCGCTGGAGAGGAATGTCGGACTCAAACTTCTTGACATAAAGAGACAAAAAGTATTCTTAACACAG
>CAYVPT010000426.1:0-2166 GCA_964453865.1 uncultured Dehalococcoidaceae bacterium | reverse complement strand
CGATGAGGTGGTCTCTGTCCATGTCGGTCATCACGCGGCGGTAAAGCTCGCCGGCCTGGAAGAAGTCGTCGTTGGGATGGATATAGGGCTGGCGGGCGGCCTGCCCGGACACCTCGAAGGGGGGTTCACCAGCGGAAAGATTCGGCTCCGGTCCGCCGAAGCTATTGGGGTAATAGTTAGGACCGTCGCCGACGTTCTCGGAGATGTTCATGGAGCCGTCGCGCTGGTAATAGTTCACCGCATTTTTCGGGCGATTGATGGGTATCATCGGGTAGTTAACTCCCAGCCGGTGGATGTGCGTATCGTGATAGGAAAAGAGGCGACCCTGCAGCAGCTTATCGGGAGAGGCGGCGATACCGGGCACGAAATTGGCGGGTGAAAAAGCCGCCTGCTCGACCTCAGCGAAGTAGTTTTCAGGGTTCTTATTAAGCACCATGCGTCCGATAGTGATGGGCTTGACGTCAGCATGGAACCAGACCTTGGTGACATCGAAGGAATCGAAGCGGTATTTCTCAGCCTCTTCGGGAGTCATTATCTGCATCTCCAGACGCCAGGACGGGTAGTCGCCGCGCTCGATGGCCTGGTAGAGGTCGCGGACGGCGTGGTCGGGGTCATTACCCTTCATATCGGTAGCTTCGTCGCGGGTCAGGTTATCGATGCCTTGCTCCGTTTTAAAATGGTATTTCACCCAGACATATTTGCCCTTGTCGTTATACCACTTGAAAGTGTGGCTGCTGTAGCCATTCATGTTACGGAAGGTGCGCGGTGTACCGCGGTCCGAGAACAGGATGGTAACCTGGTGAATCGATTCCGGTGTCAGCGAAAGGAAGTCCCAGAACATATTGGCATCCTTGAGGTTCGAGCCGGGATGGCGTTTCTGGGTGTGGATGAAATCGGGGAATTTCAGCGGGTCGCGGATGAAGAAGACGGGGGTGTTGTTGCCGGTCATGTCGTAGTTGCCCTCTTCGGTATAAAACTTCAGGGCGAATCCTCGCGGGTCTCGCTCGGCGTCGGCCGAACCTCTTTCGCCGCCGACGGTGGAGAAACGGGCGAAGACGTCCGTGCGCTTGCCGATTTCGGAAAGGAATCTGGCTCTGGTGTATTTGGTTACGTCAGCCGTCACTTCGAAGTAACCGTGCGCCCCGCCGCCCTTGGCATGGACGACGCGTTCCGGAATCCTCTCACGGTCAAAGTGACCCAGCTTCTCCAGCAGGTGGGTATCCTGCATGAGGATAGGGCCGGGATTGCCCGCCGTCTTCGAATTCTGGTCGTCATCGACGGGGGCACCGAAGCCGGTGGTGTAGGCTTTCTTGTCTTTTGCCATTTGTCTGCCTCCTTTTAGACAGTATTTATATATATACCTGGTATTTATTTAGCGCTGACAGTCTTTACAGAGACCCCTGAATTCGAGCCGGTGGTAGGAGACCCTGAACCCCGTACTGCTGGCTATCTTTTCGTCGAGTTTTTTATCCACGGGTTCGTCGAGATCAAAGACCTGCCCGCACTTTTCACACCTGAAGTGATAATGATTTTCCTGTTTTCCTTCGTACCTGGTGGCGGCGCCGCTGAGACTTAACGCTGAAATTTCTCTCATATCCTGCAATATATTCAGATTGCGGTAGACGGTTCCCTTGCTGATTTTCGGAATTACCTTTCTTACTTCGTCATATATCCAGTCAGCCGTAGGATGCGTATCGGTATGCCGGAGCAGGTTAAGGATTACTTCCCTCTGTTTGGTTTCTCGTCTTAACATAGTTAGTAATGATTCTTATTACTGTTATTTGTACATTTATAATTATATCACAGCCTTCTTTGAAGATGTCAAGCGGGTATCGGTAAGTTACTATTTACATCAGGTTATCTTTCAACTCAACCCCTTTTTCCCCCTCTCTACTGAACTCCCCTTTTAGGTATCGGGAATGTAACCGACGGGCTAAGCTGCGGATGGTGCGAGGGCGGTTTGGGTGGGAAAAGATAACAACCGGGGGGTGGGGTGGTGAAAGATAAGAAATTCTCAGAGTGCTGCCGGAGCGGCTTCCTCAGCCCCGTCAATCTCTATCGCTTTATTCATGGCGGCGATAGCCACTTCCAGTTGGGTGTCATCGGGCTCCCCGGTGGTCATTTTCTGCAGGAACAGTCCCGGCGCCAGGAGTATTTTCACAAACC
>CAYVPT010000425.1:0-2176 GCA_964453865.1 uncultured Dehalococcoidaceae bacterium | reverse complement strand
GCTTTAGACTCCACGCCTGGCGGGCTATCGCCATCCTCGATTCCATGCAAAAATTAGTGCTGGAAAAGCGTCCCTACGAAATAAATACGGGAGAGACCGGCTCCGTCTATAAGGAGTGGCTGGACAGGCTGATAAAGACCACCGGGCAGGACAGCGGCGTTCTTAGAGAGTTCTCCCGTGGTGCCAGGGAAGCTTTTAAGGCGATTAAGATAAATACAAGTATAGCCAAGCCGCGTGTCGGCATCGTTGGGGAGATATTCGTACGGAGCAACCAGTTCGCCAACGACGCGCTGGTAAGCAAGCTGGAAGCACTGGGGGCACAGTGCGGCGTACCGCCTCTGGAGGAGTGGCTGGACTACATCGACCACCAGAGGAAAAGGCGGAATCGACTGCACCTGGAGGGTGGCTGGAAGGACTGGGCGCACCAAAAGCTGACCGAGATAGTGCAGGAAAGAGTCGCCGAACCTTTGAGGAAGGAGTTCGATAGCTCGATTGAGTTATTCAAACGCGAACTGCCCACGCAGTCAATCATCGACCGGGGGCATAAGTACCTGACGCCCGCCGTGGAGGGGGAGGCTATCCTGAGCATGGGGAGGGTGGTGGAGTACGCGGAACACGGCTTCGACGGGATAGTGAATATCATACCGTTCGGATGCATGCCGGGGATAATCGTGAGTCTGCTTTTACACCAGTTCCGCCAGGATTACGGTCTGCCCGTGCTGAACGTGGTGGTGGAGGGCACCAAAGACCCCGGCGAGTCTATACGCTTCGAGGCCTTTATCCAGCAGGCGCGGGAGCACATGGTGCAGAATAGGCATAGCCATTAATCCTACCCACCAGGCGGGCTGACGCCTAACTGTTGAAACATGCCGAGCATGTCTATGTTAGACCACGCTTCCACTTCCTTACCGCCTGCGAAGCGGCTGATGACGGTCGCCGATACTGTGACTTGCTTGCCCGTCGGAGCGATGCCCATCAGGTCACCCTTGTGTGTACCCCGGATTGTGGTACGGTGCGCCACCTTGTCCCCTTCGGCAAACATATCCTCAAGCGTCGCATGAATGTCGGGGAAAGCGGTGCGGAACATAGTGACTACCTGCATGAAGCCCTCTGGGCCTATTAACTCCTGCCCCATAGGTCCACGGTAGACGTAGTTGGTGGTCATAATCTCGTTCGCTACCGCCAAGTCCCCCTTGTTAAATGCCTCTTCCCAAACACGGCGTAGCATTGCTTTATTCTCTTCTATTGACATTGTGTTTTCCTCCTTTATTTTTTCAAAATCCTCTTATTGCTGAGGGATGGGAATACCTGCCTGCTGATAAATCGCCAGGGCATTCATAATACCCCACACTTCAACCTGCTTACCGTCTTCCACACGACATAAATTCGCTGATTGTGATGTTACTTTCTTCCCTGTTGGAGCGGCATCTCCCCATTTACCAGTGAATGTACCGGTAAACGTGGTAAAAGTAGCTACCATGTCCCCTTCGGCGAACATATAGTCAATTTTCTCATGCCAATCAGGGAACGCAGTAAATACTGAAGTGAAATAATTTTTTACTCCTTCCGGACCTTTTATTTCCGGAGTCATGTGGAAGATATAGTTGGGAGCAATGAGTTCAGGTATTAATGCCATATTCTTTTTATTGAGAACCTCTTCATAGAAACGCCGTACGGCTGTTTTGTTCTTTTCTTCTTTTGACATCGTATTTACTCCTTTTGTTTTTTAGTTTTTTATTGAAACAACATATATGAAATTTTTATATTCTATAGGCTCTACCTCCTCTACCTATTCAAGCAAAGAAAAAGGGCACCAACTACCGCCATTAAAGCGATTCCGATGCCCATTTAATCATCCTCATACTAATCACCTCTTGATGTGGTGGTGTGCGTATGGGGAACTTTTGTGTACTTTAAGGTAAGGCTATTATACTCCTTTTCTCATGTTTGTCAAATCAGACGTTCTTATTAGAAATATGAGGTGGGGGTTTAATCACACGAGCTAAACCGTTGATGACGCGAGGGCGGTCGGGTGGGAAAAGATGACATACGAATGGGGGAGGAAAAGGGGCTAAAATTTAGTTAAAACGGCGTAGCAGCTCGTCCAGGGCGGCGATGAATACCCGCCGTATCCTCTCCTGAACGCCCCTGAATTTATCAGAATCGTATCCCGGGG
>CAYVPT010000424.1:0-2180 GCA_964453865.1 uncultured Dehalococcoidaceae bacterium | reverse complement strand
ATCTTCGTTGCCAAACGTGACTACAGGTGCTCACCCCCGAATATACCTAAATGGAACCACAGCACAGTACAAACGCCCGAGATGTGTGCCCTTCATGATTCGTTGTCCGCAGCTACCACTGAAGAAGCTGCCTGGGACGTATACACAAAACTTTCACACCAGGCAATGGACGACGCGGTCGGCATTTACATGATGGACTGGCCGGATACGGCTGTTTTCGCCGATTATGTACAGGATAACGACTGGTGTGCCTACAGCACAAAGGTATGGAATGCAAATACGGTCTGGATGTCAGAGCACTAAGTTAACTTAAAGATAAGCAGTTCACCCCCGGATATAACCCGGGGGTGAACCGGTTCGGGTAGAAAAAACAAATGATATCCCTGTTCACCTAATACGGGATATTCAGTTATCAAAGAATAGGATAAACTGCTTCTCAACAAGACAGGAGAAGCATGAGAGGTAGCAGTGACCACTTATCTCATCAGGCGCCTGATTCAGGCCGTATTCATTCTGCTATTATTAACCTTTATCGTTTTCGGCGTGATACGCTTGGTACCCGGTGACCCTCTGCTGTTTTTTCTTAATGCCTCCGACATCGAATCCCTTTCGCCTGAAGCGCTGGATGCAGCCCGGCATGAACTTAGGCTGGATAGGAATATAATAGTCCAGTACGGTTTGTGGTTGGGTGATGTCTTTCAGGGAGAATGGGGGCAATCACTTCACTTTAAAGCCGATGTACTCCTGCTTATTTCCCAGCGTATGCCCATCACCATTCATCTAGGCATATTTGCTTTTTTATGCAGTGCCGTATTCGGTATTGGACTTGGGATTATCGCGGCCGTAAGACGGGGGAGGTGGGAAGATACCGCCGCCACACTGGCGGCTAATACAGCCATCACCATACCTATCTTTTGGCTCGGCATTATTCTGATACTTATATTCGGAGTTCATCTAAAAATATTACCAATTGCCGGTTATGTTTCACCCTTTGAAGATTTCTGGCTCAGTACCAAAAAGTTAATACTGCCTGTAATCTGCCTGATGATAGGCAGCATGGGCTCGAACGCGCGCTTGACCCGCACAAGTATGCTGGAGGTCATCCGGCAGGACTATATACGAACCGCCTGGTCAAAAGGACTGCGTGAGAGGGCTATTATTATAAAACATGCCTTGAAAAACAGCCTTATTCCCGTGGTAACCGTGATGGGATTGCAGGTACGTTTTATCTTCGGCGGTGCAGTACTTATCGAACAGGTGTTCGCTATTCCCGGCATGGGCAGATTGCTGGTGGATGCTACTTTCGGCAGCGATTATCTTCTCGTTCAAGGTGCCGTACTTGTCATCGGCATCGTTGTCGTCTTGACGAATTTATTGGTTGACATCTCTTACGGCTGGCTTGACCCCAGGATAAGATACGGATAACGGAGAAACAACTATGGCAAAACGGCGTACTCGGCAGGGAAAATTCGTAGAAGCCCGACCCACGGAGTCCGGTTGGCGACGTTTTCTCAGGGTATTTTTCGGGCGTAAAGTAGTCTTGTTCGGGCTAATTATAGTTGCCCTGTATATTCTCGTGGCTATCTTCGCCGAGTTGCTGGCACCGTACGACCCCTACGAACCAAGCTATGAAGAAATCTTACTGCAACCTTCCAGTGAGCACTGGTTGGGTACTGATACGGTAGGCAGAGACGTGCTTAGCCGCCTTATTTTTGGTATCAGACCTACGCTGATCGTTGGTTTTTCTACCATTTTTATAGCGTCAATATGCGGCACCGTTTTAGGCCTGACCGCTGGTTACTTCGGCGGCTGGGTCCAGACGATTATCATGAGATTCATTGATGCGCTCATGGGATTTCCCATGCTGTTACTCGCTCTGGTCATCGCCACGGTACTTGGCGGTGGTATGAAGAACATTATTATAGCTCTTGGCATCGCCTTAATTGCCGGTTTCGCCCGGGTAATGTGCGCTCAGACTCTCACCCTTAAGGAAAACGATTATGTAATCGCCGGGCGGTCGTTGGGTTTTAACAACTGGCGGCTGATGTTCAGCCATATCGTGCCCAACGCTTTTCCGCCGATGATAATATTAGCCACCATGAATATAGGTATGGTTATTTTGATGGAAGCCGGCCTCAGCTTTCTTGGTATCGGAATTCAAGCACCCGAAGCAGCTTGGG
>CAYVPT010000423.1:0-2191 GCA_964453865.1 uncultured Dehalococcoidaceae bacterium | reverse complement strand
ATATTACCTCATGTCCTTTTAAAGCGGCCACCCGGGCTGCTTCCATCCCAGCAGGTCCACCACCGATAACCAGCACCTTTTTCTTCTTCTCCACCTGTTTTAATACATATTCGCTTTCTCTTCCCAGAGAGGCATTTACAACGCATGGAACAGGTTCCGGCTTACCATGCATGCATTTAAGACAGGCCAGACACGGCCTGATATCTTCGGTTTTCCCGGCGGCGATCTTATTGGGTAGCTCCGGATCCGCCATCAAACGTCGGCACATACCGATGAAATCTGCCTGGCCTTGCCGAAGGGCATTCTCTCCCAATACAGGATCCAACCTCCCAACGGAAATAACAGGTATGGAGACAGCCTGCATTATGGCTGCTGCTACGGGTAAACTTGCCCCCGCCCCCTTCCGACTCCAATCAAGTCCCTCCGGATAGTCTCTTAAAGGGATATGAGGCTCCGGGTAAAAGAGGACCTCGGGTGTAAGCACGCTGATATCGTGATGGAGCCAGTAAAACCTGATTTGAAGGGCGTCAGCCCCGGCTTCTTCGAGCATCCGTCCGAGCTGCCGTGCTTCTTCAAAATCACGGTCCTCATTCTTTCCTTTCTCCCCTATCTCGATGCCGTTGATTGTGGTAATTACGGGAAAATCGGCCCCGCAGCGGCTTTTAATTTCCCGTATTATCCGCACCACGATACGTGCCCGGTTTTCCAGGCTTTGACCGTATTCATCCTGGCGCCGGTTCCATATGCGTGATAGAAAGGTGGCCAGCAGGTGGTTTGAACTGGCGTTTACCTCCACGCCATCGAATCCTGCCTTTTGGGCTCTTACAGCGGTACTTGCGAATTTGTCGATTACGTCCTCAATCTCCGGGATAGATAACGCCCGCGGCACCTCCATGGGTAAATGGGAGCCTCCCAGAGTACCCCTGCTGATAGCTGAAGCCGCTACCCCCTGAAGGCCAAAGAGGTTTTTTTGCTGCCACTGCCCGCAATGCCACATTTGCAAAAAGGTAGGACAACCTTGTTTATGAATTACCTCGGCCAGCTCACTATAACCCTTAATATATCTATCATGGTCAAGACGGAATTGTATGGGGAACATCAGGCTGATGGGATAATCAATGGCTGGTGATTCTACCATCAAGAGTCCTACCCCACCCCGGGCGAGTGATTCGTAAAAGGCTTTGGATTTTTCGTTCATATAATCATCTGTCTGGTATGACATCCCCGCCGCGGTCTTGACTATCCGGTTCCTGGTTTTTACCTTACCGATATGATAAGGTTCAAGTAGGTGGTGAAACTTACCTTTACTTACCATCTATTACAGGTCCTTTTAAGTTGAGCTTCGCTTAGCCTAAAATGCCCCGTTCCATGGCTCCGGAATGTACCTAATATAAAATCCCGATTGGTTACCTAATGCTTATTGAATATAAAGCTCTTCGACCTTTTCCGGTAGGGGTACGCCATTTTCATCCCAACCCATCAGGTTATAGTATCGTCTTTTAGCTTTTTCCATTTCTGCCCGGTTTAGAGATATTTTCCCGGACAAAACTCCGTCAGTCTTAGGCTGGAAAAAGCGCTCCGGTAGGGCATCATCCGCCGCCGATAGGCCTTCACGTATGTTAAATAACCTGGCGGTGGTAAGGACTCTCTCGGCCGCCCGCATCAGGTCGATAGCGCCTGTCTCCCAGCCGGCAACCGCTTTCAGCAACTGCGCTTGTGTATCCATGTCATACTCAAGGAAGGCACATACCGCCGTACAGTCGTCAATAATCTTCTTGAAGTGTAATAGCCTAAAAGCGCTTATTTTGCGTCCGGAGATATCACCGGGAGGCAGGGGTTCAATTATCCCCAGATGATGCAAGTCCCTGACCGCCGGTCCCTCTGCATACCGCATATCCAGCATGTTGGTGCAATGGTCAGCGCCGTTCGGATTAACCATGTAACCCAAGCCAAGACCGGCTGATACTCTCGGGTCATGCATGCCGGATTCAAGCCCTTTTACGTGTATAGCGAAGGCGGACGAGCCCCGGCCGATTTTCTCAGCCATACGGGCCACGCCTTCGGCCAACATATTGCCGATGCCTTCTCGCCGGGCAGTTAAATCGATAGCTTTCAGCATCGCCTCGTCATTACCAAACCGCAGTTCGATACCGCCGGTATCCTTCTTGGTCAGGAGGCCTTTCTCGAAGCA
>CAYVPT010000422.1:0-2217 GCA_964453865.1 uncultured Dehalococcoidaceae bacterium | reverse complement strand
ACCGGCGGTATTTTGAGCAATAATACCAGTAATCCTGCCTTTTCGCTTTCTGAGCAGTTGTTTGGCTCTGGTCTTAAAACAAGCGACAACGCCCTTCTTCAGAGCATTATCCAGCAGACATTTTGCGACAAGACGTTCATTTTTATATTGGTGAGTAACTAAGTACTGCGGGTAGTATTCGGTAACATTATTGAACGCAGCAAGTGGTGGATACTGGGGTATAATAACTTGGAGCCAGGCGGCGTCTGTCATATCCATTAGCCAATCTGCGGTTTTACCACTCCCCTCAGCCCACATTCTGATTAGTCTTTGATCAGGCTTGTTGGATCCGTATTTCATCAGGTTTAGAATAACCTCATCCTTGTCGATTTCGATACCTAGTTTTTTCTGGAGCCGGCTGCCGATAAAGGCATTATCATGACCGCGAGCCTGACATGTAGCCATCCTTTCTATCAGGATAGTCTTGGCTCCTGTCTCCGCTGCCGAAATCGCAGCACTCAAACCGGCCATTCCGGCTCCAACTATCACTACTTCTGCATCTATTTGTTCCTTGATATCGCTGGCTGGAATTGGATCAGGTGGTATCTCAAAGCTGTATTCTCTCTCCGGAACCATGTCTTTCCGCCTTTGTAGTTGAGGCGCGATTCTGGGAGGAAGAATTCCAACCTCTATTGGAGGTAGCTCATTGTTTAAACCTGCAAAACAAGTAGTAAGGCATGGTTTTTCTACACCTCGGAGATATCTACTTCACCATATTATTGGCTTTCACATCACCGCTTAAGAGTTTACCACCATTGTGTTTATAAGTTGAACAAAGTGTTTACTCAGCTTTATCGTACGAGAAGCTTAAGAGATAACTTTGGAATCCAAAAGTCGCAAATAATTATATGTTGATGGAGATAAAAAAACAAGAGAGTCGAACTCCCCGTCCAAAAGACTAAAAAGGAACGTTTTTATACCTAGAGTAACAAATCGTCAACTTGTTCACATTTGGGAAGTTAACATTAACGCGATTTACAGCGATGTCAGTCATTTCCCTGGGATATCGTCTGGCCAGAGCATTTCAGAATTTGCATCTACCGCTAAAGCGTAGTCGAAGCAATAAACGTTATAAATCCTCGTAAGTCTCTGGCCCTGTTGCCTAGATATATAGCGCATCCCCATCTCAATGAGACGTTATGAGAATGTTAAAGGGTAATGAGCATGAAGAATTGTGAATCGGTCTATAAGATGTCGTGATATGATGTAACAATACGATGCTTTCTAACAATCTTGCAGATTGTTGAGCCGGGTTGCACAATCAAAGCTATTGTTCAGAATAGATATTTCGGGTCAAAATAACGGGCACAACAATTGTAAAATACTCTTTTCGGGTTTAAAATTGATGTAGACAGTCCATCAATATAATGCCAAACGAAAAGCGAGGGGAAACAGTTGGCGTGAAAAAACCAGCCAGAAATCGTTCCGAGATTGAAATAAGTACGAACGCCGTCGATGTTATCACCAGTGGGGTAAGTGAACTCGAGCTTCGGCAGTTGACCCATAAAATCAGCGAGCGGGTTAAAGAGCTCAATTGTCTTTATAGTATTTCCCAGCTTGTTGAAGACAGGAATTCCTCCATAGATAAAATCATGCAGGGTATCGTTGACCTGATTCCCCACGCCTGGCAACACCCCGAAGTAACCTGTGCCCGCATAAAGTTGAAAAATCAGCAATTCAAGACAGCCAATTTCAGGGAAACCGGATGGCAACAAGCTGAAACCATTATGGTTGATAGCAGGCAGTATGGTTCCCTGGAAGTGTATTATCTTGAAGAAAAGCCCGAATTCGATGAGGGGCCGTTTCTGCAAGAAGAAAGGAATCTTATCCATGTTATCGCGGAAAGAACGGGACATATCATTGAACGCAAACTTGCCGAAGCTGATTTGCAGACGTCATATAAAAAAGAAAAGAAACTACGCCAATTACTGCAAAGGGAAATGCAGAGTAGGATTGATTTTACCAGGAATTTGATACACGAACTGAAAACACCTTTAACTTCACTGGTAGCGACCAGTCAGCTTCTACTCGATGAAGAAAGTGATAAAAAACTCAGTAAACTGACGCGATATGTCTGGGAAGGAGCCAATAATCTGAACAACCGGATAGATGAACTCCATGACGTGGTCAGGGGCGAGGTTGGTAAACTTGATATGGACCTTAAGCCGGTGGACCTCG
>CAYVPT010000421.1:0-2219 GCA_964453865.1 uncultured Dehalococcoidaceae bacterium | reverse complement strand
ACCAGAAAACACTGGCGGCCGTTTCCAGGGTACCCGCCGATGTGCCCGACGAAATAAGAGAGGCACCGAAATTGGAGATGGTCATGTAAGACGCGGCCCTCTCCGTGCCCGCGGCAATCTCGCTGGCGTGCAAGCCGAAGAAAGCAATCATCAGGCCGGCCACCATGGAGAGGATGATGAAAGCATCGGGGCTGCGGGCCTCGGTATAAGGGGGCGGGAAAGTAAAGCGGCGGATTACCGCCAGGATTACAGCGAGAAGCGCCAGCACCGAGACAATATCGAAAATACAGGCCAGGGTGAAGTAGGCGCCGTCCGGCAGGCGTGAGAAGCTGATGACATCCGGCGCGATACCGTTAAGCAGGAACTCGGTGTTGGCAATGAGCAGCACCATAAAAGCCCAGAAAAGCACGAAGTGGTTAACACCGAAGGGCTTTTGAACGACGCGGTTCTGGCCAAAGGCATAATAAAGCATGTTCCCAAGACGCCGGAAGGGGGCATCGAAGCGATTATCCGGACGGCCTTTCATTACCAGTCCGAAACGCCGGTAGCAGCTATAGGCAAACAGAAGGATAAAGATGATGAAAACGATAATAAATGCCGTTACGGTTGCCGTCAAAATATTTTATTCCTTCCCCAAATATTCACAATGTCACTCTCGGGCTTGACCCGAGAATCCAGTCCACCACTCCCCCCTGGATTCCCGCTTTCGCGGGAATGACGCGAACCTTTTTAAGAGGCTGCGGTGGCTTTATCGGTTTTCTTTTGACGCAGCTCCCTCACATATTCGGTAATGGCCGGCACCACCTGAAAGAGGTCGCCGACGATGCCGAAGGTGGCAACCTCGAAAATGGGGGCATGTTTATCACGGTTGATGGCGATAATGGTATCCGAGTCCTGCATGCCGACCAGGTGCTGAATGGCGCCGCTGATGCCGCAGGCGATATAAATCTTGGGCCGGACCGTCTTTCCCGTCTGGCCTACCTGCCTTTCCAGGGGCATCCAGCCGGCTTCCACGGCGGCACGCGAACAGGCTACGACCCCGCCGAGCTCGTTTGCCAGCTCCTGGAGTATTTTATAATTCTCGGTATTGCACATGCCACGCCCGCCGGAGACGATAATATCCGACGCCGCCACGTCAACGCTGTCCAGGTTCTCATCGGCGATTATCTCCAGCACCTTAGCGGCGATTTCCTCTTCTTTAACGGGCACTTTCTCACGGATGATATCGCCGGAG
Source organism: uncultured Dehalococcoidaceae bacterium (assembly GCA_964453865.1). Classification (GTDB taxonomy): domain Bacteria; phylum Chloroflexota; class Dehalococcoidia; order Dehalococcoidales; family RBG-16-60-22; genus CAYVPT01. Next base: position 985 of record CAYVPT010000421.1, on the reverse strand, counting down.
CGTGACGTGTCTTTAAGCGGCAGGGGCATGACGTGGGGTCGCACCGTGGACATCTGGGGGCGAGTGTACTCCGTTAAAATGGTCGCCATGATGTTGCCGCCGAAGGCGGGACGCGTCTGAAGCAGGAAACCTTTATCATCGATGGACAGTCCGGTGCAGTCGGCGGTAAGCCCTGTCTGTAGGTTGGTAGCAACAGCACCGGCCAGGTCGCGGCCCAGACCGGTAGCGCCGACCAGGACTATTTCCGGCTTGTATTTTTCAATTAAATAACAGAGGCAACGATAGTAAGACTCGGTGCGGTAATAGTGAAAGACGGGGTCGTCAACGAGATAGACCCTGGACGCTCCGTAGGCGAACGCTTCCTTACAGAGGTCCTCGACCTTATCCCCGACGACTATCGAACATAATTCGACATTACGGGTTTTAGCCAGGTCGGCGCCGACACCCAGCAGTTCCCAGGAAACCTCGGCCGCCTTGCCCTCGGTATGCTCGGTGAAGACCCAGACGCCTTTGTATTCCTTGATTTTAGCCAGCCGGGGGTCGACTTTTTCCTCTTCCGCTTCGGCGGCGGGTCCGGCGGCCGCTTTCTGCGCCGCCAGTTCATCAAGTATCTTCTGCTCTTCCGGCGTATAGTAAATCTCGATGGCTTCAGCCGGGCAGATTTTAACACACCGCCGGCACCGGGTGCAGTTCTCCAGGTCGATAATCGGCTCGCCCTTCTCGTTCATGGTGATGGCATTTTGGGGGCACTCGCTTTCACATCGGGCGCCGCAGGCGATGCACTTGCCGGGTATAAGTCTGGCTGTGCCGCGGGGTCTTTTAATTTTCTTCGGTTCTTCTGCCATAATTAAGTCTGTTTTAACCCGGCTACAGGGACAATAAGTCCTTCTCCATCATTTTTTGAATTAATAATCTGGCGGAGTCCTCGGGTTTATCGGTGTCACCGCCAAGTATCTCACCCTTGGCCCTCTCCGGTGAGAAGATT
>CAYVPT010000420.1:0-2230 GCA_964453865.1 uncultured Dehalococcoidaceae bacterium | reverse complement strand
CCGCCATGGACGCCCTCATCGACCTGGGACGCCCGCGCTCCATACAGCTGGCGGTACTCATCGACCGCGGGCACCGCGAGATGCCCATCCGCGCCGACTACGTCGGGAAAAACATACCCAGCGCCCGCCATGAAGATATCCAGGTACGTCTGGTCGAGACCGATAGCCGGGACGAGGTGGCCATCGTCAGCCGACTCAACAATAAAATCGATTCCAGCCAGGAGGCCAGGCTGGAATCCCGATGATACGGGGCAGGAGGTGTTGCCATGAGTCTGATAAATAAAAACCTGGTGACTATGGATGATCTGTCCAACGGTGAGATAATGGCGCTCTTTTCCCTGGCCGACGATATGTCAGCGAACATGAAAGAACAGTACGGTCTCTGTCAGGGAAAAATTATGGCCAGCTTATTCTTCGAGCCGAGTACCCGGACGCGGTTATCGTTCGAGGCTGCCATGCACCGCCTCGGCGGCAGCGTTATTACCGCCTCGGATGTCGGCGCCAGCAGCCTGGCTAAAGGCGAAAGCATCTCGGATACGGCCAGAATTATCGGGAGTTACGCAGATATAGTTGTCATCCGCCACCCGTGGGAAGGGGCGGCTAAAGTGGTGGCCGACTATGCCGGTATCCCGGTAATAAATGCCGGCGACGGCGGTCACCAGCACCCCACCCAGACTCTGCTGGACTTATACACCATTATAAAAGAGCGCCATGACATTAAAGGACTCAAGATAGCTTTATGGGGAGATTTAAAATACGGTCGAACCACCCACTCCCTTATCTTTGCCCTGGCCCGGTTCGGCGCCGATATCCTCTTCTGCCCCAGCCACGGTCTGGAAGTGCCCGAACACATTATTAATAAACTCGTTACCGAATACGGGGGCGAGGTGGACAGACTAGACAACTCAAATGATATTGATAAAGACAACCTGTTCCCCGTGGATGCGATATATACCACGCCCAACAGCCCCCACCAGCTGGCGATGATGCCGGATATCAGCATACAGGTCGAGCTTAGAAAGGGTGTGGATGCCCTCTACGTTACCCGCCCGCAAAAGGAGAGATTTGCCGCCGGTGAAGAAAGTGAAGACCTGAAAGCGGACTACCCGATAGTCAATAAAAAGCTGCTCCGGGACAAGGTATTTCAAAAGACAATGGTGATGCACCCACTGCCCAGGGTAGACGAACTGGCTTATGACATTGATGCCGACCAGCGGAGTATGTATTTCAAACAGGCCGCCCGCGGCGTGCCGGTGCGGATGGCGCTGGTCGCGGCATTACTCGGGGTGAAAGATGCCCCGATTCCGGATGTAGCTTCCCCGGCTCCCGTGGAATACCCTTCCTACCGTCAGGATATCAGTCCGGTGTGTCCCAATCCCAGGTGCGTCTCGATTCAGGCCACCGAGACGAAGTACCTGAAACCCGAGTTCAAGATAGTGAACCAACAGCCGCTGACGCTGCGCTGTGTCTACTGCGAACACGGCTTCGAACCGAAATTCGTGGCCAGCGCGGACTGGCACGAACACAGACGGGAAACCAAGAAATATCACAGCGCCGAAAGCCACTGGGCCAAAGATATCAAGCCGGAGAACCTGATTGCTTTTAATACCGAGGAGGAAGCCCGGGCACACGGCTTTAAACCGAGTCACTTTACAGGAGGATATCACCAGTAAAATGGCCGACTCATTGCTGATAAGGGGAGGGCGAATTATCGACCCATCCCAGGATATCGATAAGACCGCCAGCCTTCTTATTAAAGAGGGGAAGATCCAGTGGCTGGGCGAATACGCTCCATTCGATGAAGATTGCGTTGTCCTCGATGCCGACGGACTGATTATCTGCCCCGGGTTCATCGACCTGCACTGCCACCTGCGGCAGCCGGGCTACGAGGAGAAGGAGACCATTGCCACGGGTACGCGGGCGGCGGCGCGGGGCGGCTTTACCACCATCTGCTGTATGCCCAATACCAGCCCGCCGCTGGACAACGAGGCCATGCTGAACTACGTCAGGACCGTCGCGGCCAAGGAAGGAGTTATCCGCGTTTTTCCCATCGGCTGCATTACGGTGGGACGCCAAGGGGAGGAACTGGCCGATTTGAACGAGATGGAAATGAACGGCGCGGTGGCCTACAGCGATGACGGCTCTCCGGTGAATCGACCGGAAATCATGCGCCAAGCCCTCGAGTACAGTCGCGATTTCAACCGGCCGATGATCGACCACTGCGAAGACC
>CAYVPT010000419.1:0-2245 GCA_964453865.1 uncultured Dehalococcoidaceae bacterium | reverse complement strand
AGTCCTCCTTATTATCCTTTATAGACTCCGGTGTAGTCCTTGTTGTGGGCTTCATAGTTAGCTTTCATGTCGCCAAAGTACTTCAGTGGCAGTTCGCCCGCCTTGACCTTGCCATTCTCCAGCTTGACGGTAACGAACTTGTTCCACGCCGGCGGGTCGATTTCGGGGTAGTCGACTCTGAAGAAGTCCAGCACCCGGCTGCTGGCTTTACGCGCCAGGGAGGCGTGGAAAATTATCTCCCCGTAGGCCAGCAGGCTAAGGTCTTCGATACTGCGCATGAGTTTATGGGGGTCGAGGGCGTAGAGCCGCGGGACGTGCACCTTCTCGATTTCTTTCAGCGCGCCCAGCCCCATATTGAGCAGCAAGTCTGTCTTAAACTCGGCACAGAAGTACTGCATGGCGCGGGCTACGCCGGCGTGCAGCTCTTTCCAGTCTATGCCGTCGTTGCGGTTTATCGGGGCGTAGATGCGGGCCTTCTCCAGGGTAATCTGGTCCCGGGATACTTTGCCTTCGCCTACCTGCTTGGCATAAGCCCCGGCCTTCCGCCCGGCATAACGCCCGGTGGAAGCGGCGTAGCTGTGATCGCCGGCGGCGAACATCTGTTCCCCGGCGATGTACAGACCGTCGAGCGATGATTTCAGGTCCCAGTCGACGATGGGACCGCCGCGGCCGGCCGAAAGCCAATGCGACGGGCTGGTACCTTCGATGGAGTTGTAGTTCATCAGCAGGTGTTTGGCCGGGTTAAATCCGGCTTTTTCATAAGATTCGGTGATGTTTTTGGTGGTAGACTCCTCGCCCAGCATAAGCTTCCATGTAGCCCGGCGTTCGATATCGGGCATAGCAGGAAAATCGCCGAAGAAGGGCAGGGCGTAGGTGCCGTCCTGAATGCCCTTGATGATTTTTTCCCGATTTTCCGGGGTGGGCCCCATCGCGCCGCCGTCCGGAAATCCCTGCAGGGGCCAGGGCAGCTTTTTACCGTTGGCGTCCACCAACTGGATATTTTCGTAGCTGGCGTCCCCGGCGCCACCGTACCAGGTGTGCTTGAGCCCGGTGCCGATCATGTGTGTGCTGGTCGTTTCCATCAGGGTAAGCTCGGCACCGGCTTTCCAGGCCATAGCCATACCGTCTCCGGTTTTAGCCCGGGAGCAGGGGAAGGTGGTGTAACCGGCTAGTTCGGTATTCAGGTACCCGACTGAAGAAGTACCGGCGGTAGCCAGCACGGCGGCCTTCGATTTGAAGACCATAAACTCGCCGGTTCGGTCGTTAAAGCCCATGGCACCGATTACTCTGGCGCCCTGGACGCCGCCTTCGGTCAGCAGGCCGGTGACCATAACACGGTCGTAGATTTTGACGCCCAGCCGCTGGCATTCTTTCTTCAAAGCGGGCTTAAAGGTCGTTCCCCAGATGCGTACGGTTACTTCCGTCGTATGGTTGGGGCTCATGCGGGGGGAAAACATTAACTTGTCGTCATAGCGGCCTTCGGCGCCCACGTATTCGTCGTCGGTGTCACGGATTTTGGCGCCCATTTGCTCTAATTCCTGCAACGTATCCCAGTCTTCGCGGCACTGTATCTGGGTGCCGATGCCGTTGGAGTAGGTAAGTGGTAACGCATCGGTCGGTGGGTCGCCGGCATGGACGGGATGGTCTACCAGCCGCTTGGCCCAGTCATCGGGGTCGACTTTAGAATGGGGATTGGCCGGCGTGACACACCAGTGGTCGCAGCCGGGGCCTCCCGAACCGCTCCTGATGGTATCCGCCTTTTCCACCAGCGCCACTTTAACACCGTTTCTGGCGGCGCTGATAGCTGCCCAACACCCGGCGATACCCCCGCCGATAATCAGGACATCGGTCTCGATTTCTTGTTCCTTATCGTAGCGTATTGGGTAGGGCCAGGGCGTTAGCTTGCCGTATTTTTCCAGTAAATCATACCATCTGGTCATGTTATTAAACTCCTTTCAATTATGATTTTTTAAATGTGAGAAGCTTTATCTAGGAATACTTGTCTTCCTTTCAGTAATACAACCCGCCAGAGGGCTTATCTACCCTGAAGGAAGCATGTTGGTTATGCAGATTATACAACCCCTATGAAATTTTAGCAATAACAAGAAATTTATGAGTGCTAAAAAATTACTAAAAACCATTCCTTTTTTACTTAAGAATCTTATTCATGGTGCTCAGGCATGAAAATTGGCGGACCTTAACCCCGATTGAAGTAGAGCATCTACTGGAAGTGGCGCAGGAATCA